>NZ_JBEHVV010000012.1:0-50454 GCF_040227395.1 Coprococcus sp. RTP21428st1_C9_RTP21428_210409 | reverse complement strand
AGCAGTTCGTAGGGGAATCGAACCCCTGTTTTCGCCGTGAGAGGGCGACGTCTTAGCCGCTTGACCAACGAACCATAGGTCTTGTTATCTAATTATTGAATCTTTCGATTCTTAGCAGTTCGTAGGGGAATCGAACCCCTGTTTTCGCCGTGAGAGGGCGACGTCTTAGCCGCTTGACCAACGAACCATAAGTGCTTGTATCCTGCCGCTTCGCTTGCGACCTGTTTAATATAACAGAAACGAAAGCAGAATGCAAGCACTTTTTTATAAAATTGCAAACTTTTTTCAGATTATTGACTTAATTTGTTCCGCCAGCCTACATAAAGTCAAACAGCGAAAGCTGATTTGTCTCCGGCATTCCGTCCAGGATTCCAAGTTCACTCATCTTCTCGATGGTTCCCTTGCCGATCTTTGCACGCTCATTGATCTCCTCCTTGGAGAGGAACGGCCCCTTCTGGGCGGCATCGTAGAGCTGCTGTGCAGCCTTCTCTCCCATTCCTTCTATGGATGCGAAGGATGGCATGATCTTGCCGTCTATTATCTGGAACCTGTCAGCCTTTGCCTTGTATATATCTATTGGAACAAAGTCGTAGCCTCTTGCGTACATCTCGAGAACTATCTTCAGATCCTTGAGCTTGCCCTCGTCCTTGGCTGATCTCTTGTTCTTGTCCACCTTGCTTATCTCATTGATATGGAAGAGAACTCTCTCCTTGCCAAAGCACATCATCTCATAGCTGAAGTCATCAGCTCTGATACTGAAGAATGCTGTATAGTATTCAAGCGGATAATTGACCTTGAACCAGGCAATTCTCCACGCCATCATGACATAGGCCGCCGCATGGGCCTTCGGGAACATGTACTTGATCTTCTGACATGACCATACGTACCAGTCCGGTACTCCGTGGGCAGCCATCTCCGCCTTCCAGTCATCCCATTTGTCACATTTGCCCTTGGCAACTATTCCTTTACGGACTTTCTCCATGATATTGAAGGCAAGTCCGGCATCAAGTCCCATGTGTATCAGATAAACCATAATATCGTCACGACAACAAATGGCTGTCGATATGGTACACTTGCCCGACTTGATGAGCTCCTGCGCGTTGCCCAGCCATACATCGGTTCCATGCGCCAGACCCGCTATTCGCACAAGATCTGAGAAACATGTCGGCTTGGCATCTATAAGCATCTGCATAGCAAAGTCTGTTCCGAACTCCGGCACCCCCAGGCTTCCAAGAGGTATCCCATTGATATCCTCCGGTGTGATCCCCAGCGACTTTGTGCTGTGAAACAATTCCATGACATCCTTGTCATCAAGTCTTATCTTTGTGGCATCAAGTCCCGTCAGATCCTCCAGACGCCTTATCATAGTCGGATCATCATGGCCGAGAATATCAAGCTTCAGCAGGTTATGATCGATTGAATGGTACTCAAAGTGCGATGTGATAATATCCGACGTCACATCATTTGCCGGGTGCTGTATAGGTGTAAATGAATATATCTCCTCATGTCTCGGAAGGACTATCATACCACCCGGATGCTGCCCCGTGGTTCTCCTGACACCGGTACATCCCAGGGCCAGACGCTCCATCTCGCATCTTCTCTTTGTGACCGTTGCATTCTCCTCAGCGTACTTCTTCGCGGCCTTCTCATCCATTCCGGACGCCTTGGCCTCCGCCATGAGATCCTCCTTGGAGTGATCCTTGAAGTAATTATACACATAACCAAATGCTGTCTTTTCCGCAACACCACCTACGGTTCCCGCCTTGAATGCCTTGCCCTTGCCGAAGAGTACCTCGGTGTATGCATGTGCCTTCGACTGATACTCACCCGAGAAGTTCAGATCGATATCAGGCTCCTTGTCTCCGTTGAATCCAAGGAATGTCTCGAATGGTATATCGTGTCCTTCCTTTATAAGCGGTGTTCCACAATTCGGACAGTCTCTGTCCGGCATATCACATCCGCTCATTCCCGAATACGACTTTACAAGCTCTGAATCAAAATCCACAAAGTGGCATTTCGGACAGATATAGTGAGCCGACAGCGGATTTACCTCCGTGATACCGGCCATTGTTGCGACAAATGAAGATCCAACCGAACCTCGGGAACCAACCAGATATCCGTGGTCATTGGAATCCCACACAAGCTTCTGTGCGATGATGTACATAACCGCAAATCCATTTGAAATGATGGAGTGCAGCTCCCTGTCAAGTCTCTCCTGAACCTGAGGTGGCAGGTCTGGGCCATATATCTCATGTGCCTTGGTATAACATATATCCGTAAGTGTCTGATCCGAATTCTCGATGATAGGAGGCGCCTTGTCCGGTCTGACCGGCTCTATCCTCTCTATCATGTCCGCTATCATATTCGTGTTTGTGATGACGACCTCCTTGGCCTTGTCACTTCCAAGATACTGGAACTCTGCCAGCATCTCCTCCGTGGTACGGAAATACAGCGGTGGCTGCATATCAGCATCGTCAAAGCCCTTGCTCTTCATGATGATCGCCCTGTATATATAATCCTCAGGATCAAGGAAATGCACATCACAGGTTGCGACCACTGGCTTGTTGAACATCTCTCCGAGCTCCACGATCCTCTTGTTGTATCCGATCAGATCGTCCATGGTCTTTGGATTCCTTGTATCCCTCGTCATGAATTCATTGTTGCCAAGCGGCTGTATCTCAAGGTAGTCAAACCAGTTGACCAGTCTCACTATCTCCTCATCCGACGCATCATCAACTATGGCACGGAACAGCTCTCCCGCCTCACAGGCAGAGCCTATTATCAGACCCTCTCTGTATTTGTTGATGAGACTCATCGGCATACGCGGCCTTCGCGCAAAATATGTCAGATGAGACTCAGATATGAGCCTGTACAGATTGACTCTTCCTATCTCGTTCTTTGCCAGGATGATTCCGTGATATGTCTTATCCTTTTTGATCGCATCAGGTGAGGTGCTTCCAAGGACATTTAGATCATCCATGGTCTTAACATCTCTCTCCTTCAGCATGTCGAGTAGCTTGAAGAATACTTTCGCCGTGGCCTCCGCATCGTCTATGGCTCTGTGGTGATGCGCATTCACGACTTTGAGTTCCTTACACACTCTGTCCAGAGTGAATTTTCCAAGCTCCGGCAGAAGTATATGGCTGAGCGTCATGGTATCCAGAACCGTGTTGTCGAACTTAAGTCCAAGCTCCTCCGCATTCATTCTCACAAATCCCGTATCAAATGACGCATTGTGGGCAACCACGATATCGTCACCGCAGAACTCCACAAATCTCGGCACGATCACATCGAACATCGGCGCATCCTTTACCATATCATCATTGATGGATGTGAGCTGTTCTATCTGGTATGGGATAGGCACACCCGGATTTATAAACTCCGAGAATGTATCTACGACCTCTCCGTCCTTCACCTTGACCGCACCGATCTCTATGATCTTGTTGTGCTTCTTGGAAAGTCCCGTTGTCTCTATATCAAATACCACGTATTCCGAATCAAGGCTCTGATTCCTTGAGTTCTTGACCAGATCCTTCAGGTCATCGACAAAGTAACCCTCGACACCATATATGATCTTGAAATCTTTTCTGAGTCCCTTTGTATGGTTTGCTATAGGGAAAGCCTGAACAACACCGTGATCCGTGATCGCTATGGCAGGGTGTCCCCAGTCGCTGGCACGCTTCACGATGGTCTCTATATCGACCACGCTGTCCATCTCGCTCATCTTGGTATGCATGTGAAGCTCGACACGCTTCTCAGGATATGTATCCATACGAGGTACACGGAAGTCCTGAATGTGCTTCATACCGAGCACTCGGCATATCATAACCTCCTTGGCATACGAGTCGAACTCGGCAAGGCCCTTCATCCTATAGAACTTACCCTTCTGTATCTCCTCGCGGTAGACCTCCATATCCTCAGGACTGCAGAACATCTTGAAGCCTATGGTGTCTGTGAAATCTGTTATATATCCCGTCAGTATGATCTTGCCATTTCGGAGCTCTCTCTCCTCAGTGCTCATGATCTGTCCGTGGATGACGACCTCTCCGATACCATCGTTGATGCTGGATATCTCAAGCAGCTTGCCCTCCACATCTCTTCCTATGAACACCTCTGGATCATCTGAATATCTTCGCCTTCTTCCGAACTTCTCCTTTTCACCGCCATTTTTCTGGCCTGAATCGCCGCCGGAGGATGCAGGAGCAGCCTTCTTCTCATCAGGCTTGTGTCCCTCGCTCTTCTTATCTTCCTTCTTCGACACTCCGAGCTTATCCTTGTCCACGGCCTTTCCATCCACGATGATGTCGCCATGATCCCTGAGGTTGTTCAATATGGCATCTATCTTCTGCTGCTCAACAAGTGCACTGGCTCTCCTCAGCTTCTCCTTGTCCGCCTCACTGTACTCAAATGCAACATTGACATTCAGGTCAAATCTCTCCTGGAACATCTCCTCCATATACGCCTTTATTTTCTCAGCGTGTATATGCGCTATCTTACTGTCCTCTATAGCTATGGTTATCGCGTCTCCGTCACAGTACAGTTCTCCTATCGATCTGGATATAAGCCTGTAGCCCACATTGCTGAATGATCTTATATCGTAAAGTATGCTGTCCTGATATGCTTTGACTATTGCTTCGAGATTGTACTGTGTAGAAAGTGTATAGTGTTCCCGTATCTGGACCGTATACCTTTTATTGCCAAATACAAACTTACGGATACACTCCTCCGCCTTTTCTATATTCGGTCTGCTTATTATATGTCTCGATCTTATGTCAACCTGCAGGATATTTTTACTGTCATATATCGTGACTTTTGTCACATACACCTCGGTGAACAGACCTGCAAGCTCCTTAGTCATCTCCACTCCGGGGAACACCGTCATGAAGAGCTCCGCCTGCTCATTTCCGGCATCTGAAACCGCCGTTGCAGAGCCATCACTGACCACGTCTTCGTCCTCGGCATCTTCCTCCATATCATCTGCGATATGCCAGTCCGAGTCGTGAACATCCGCCTGGGTGTACGATGCGCTCTCCTGCTGCATATCAGCATACATCTGGCTCTCATACATCTCCTGTTCAGCCATCTGGGCTTCATAATCCATCTGAGTCTGCATCTCATCGGCATACATCTGATCTATATTCTCTTGTTCCCAAATACGATCTTCGTTGTTCAATCCTATTCACTCCAATTATCTAACTCGCGCTTCAGCGCCGGTATAAATTCATCCTCACTGAGTTTGCCAACTATCTCACCCTTTTTGATGAGCAGTCCGCAGCCCTTGCCTCCTGCAATACCAAGGTCTGCCTCCTTAGCCTCTCCCGGGCCGTTCACCACACACCCCATAACTGCGACTTTAATATTGAGATGGTCATAGTCTGACACAAGCTTTTCAACCTTGTTTGCAAGTCCGATAAGGTCAATCTCAGTACGTCCACAGGTCGGACATGACACAAGCTCTACTCCGCCCTTTCTGAGTCCAAGAGCCTTGAGAATAAGCTTTGCCGACAGGATCTCATCCACCGGATCTCCTGTCAGGGACACTCTTATCGTATCGCCTATTCCCTCATGGAGTATGATTCCAAGTCCCACCGATGATTTGATATTTCCTCTTGTGACGGTTCCTGACTCTGTGATTCCCACATGCAGAGGGTAATCTGTCTTGTCCGCGATGAGCTCATGGGCTCTCACGCACATCATAACATCAGACGACTTGATGCTTATGACTATGTTGTGATAGTCAAGCTCCTCGATCATGCGCACCTTGTCAAGAGCGCTCTCAACTATTCCCTCTGCGGTCACTCCGCCGTACTTCTCCACGAGATTCTTCTCCAGAGAACCACTGTTTACACCGACCCTTATAGGAATATTTCTCTTTCTGGCAGCCTCGACTACCTTTGCCAGCTTCTCCTGTCCTCCGATATTTCCCGGATTTATCCTGATCTTGTCCACACCATTTTCTATGGCCTTTATGGCAAGCCTGTAGTCAAAATGTATGTCGCCCACAAGCGGAATGTGGATCTGTTTCTTTATAGCCGGGATTGCATCTGCTGCAGCCTCATCGTTTATCGTACATCTGATTATGTCACATCCGGCCTTCTCAAGCTGGAGTATCTGTGCAACCGTAGCCTCCACATCGCTCGTCTTTGTGTTGGTCATGGACTGTATAAGTATCGGATTGCCTCCGCCTATAACCCTGTCACCTATGTGGATCTCTCTTGTCTTCATATATACTCACAGCGCCAGTACATAAGCACTGGCGCCTTTCCTCCTTCTTTAATTGTCTTTAACTGAAAAATACATTCTTTATATCATTGAACAATATTACGACCATGAGGATCATGACCAGCACAAATCCCACAAATGTGACTATGTTTTCCTTGTCCTTCGGAACCTTCCGCCTGGTTATAAGCTCGATCAGCAGGAACAGGAAACGTCCTCCGTCAAGTCCCGGTATCGGAAGCATATTCATGATTCCAAGGTTGGCCGAGAGAAGCACTATATAGTTCATCCAGTTGAGGAGAACCGTAAGGACATCGACCTTTGCAGCCTCATTGAACGTATCGTTCATGGACTTTGCCACACCCACAGGGCCGGACACCTCATCTGAGCTGACCTGTCTGGTGACTATGAGCTTAAGGCTCAGGAACGTGGCCTTGACCCAGTATCTGACCTCATAGGCAGAATACTTCATCAGCTCGCCAAAATTCTGTGGCAAGACATAACCGCAGCTTACGATTCCCACCTTATAACCTGCACTTGTCTCCACCGGATATACAGTCGTATCGTACACCGTGCCATCCTTCTTCTGCATCTTGAGGTCTATAGGAGAACCGTCCCCGTATATCTCAAGATATATCTGAAGCTCCCTGAAATTCTTGATCTTGCTTCCGCCGATCTCAAGGACGGTATCTCCATCCTCTATCCCGGCCTGCTCCGCAGGATAAACTCCATTGAACTCCTTGACAACATCCGCATACTCGCTTTCCTTCGCCATCTCGCTGTCGTACACCCTGCCGATAGTCGCAGGATCTGTACCACAGAAGTGGATTATGACCGCTGAAAAGATAAATGCTATAACTATGTTCATGAACGGACCGGCAAGAACCTCCGCCATACGCACCCATATAGACTTCTTCTCAAATGCGTTCTCGTCATCCTCATGACCTTCCTCGCCTTCGCTTAGCAGCATACAATAACCGCCCAGAGGTATGAGTCTCAGTGAATACTGTGTATCCTTCTTGGTAAACGAGAAGAGTTTTGGGCCAAGTCCCATGGAAAACTCAATTACCGATATATGATTGATCTTTGCGACAATAAAATGTCCAAGCTCATGAAAAAATATTATCACACCAAATACTAGAATTATGAGAATTATGTTCAATCTACCACCTGCTTTCTACAAAATCATATACCCAGCGCTCAGTGTCAAGTATCTGTGACACGTCAGGGTTTTCTATAACTGTATGACTCGCCATACACTCCTCTATTATCCTGTATATATCGAGGAAGCGTATCTTCCTGTCAAGGAATTTTGACACTGCGCACTCATTTGCCGCATTGAATACAGTCGGCATTGAACCGCCATCTGCTATGGCAGAATACGCATACTTTAATCCCTTAAATGTATCCATGTCCGGCTTCTCAAGAAGAATCGAGTTCATAGTCCAGAAGTTCAGTCTGTCACCGGCCATGTATCTTCTCTCCGGATAACACAAAGCGTACTGTATCGGAAGCTTCATGTCCGGAGTTCCAAGCTGTGCTATGACTGCGCCATCCCTGTACTCAACCATCGAGTGGATTATGCTCTGTGGCTGGACTACCACCTGGATATTCTCCGGCTTCACATCAAAGAGCCACTTTGCCTCTATAACCTCAAGTCCCTTGTTGACCATGGTTGCTGAATCTATTGTTATCTTTCTTCCCATACTCCAGTTTGGATGCTTGAGCGCATCCTCCACCTGAACATTCTCAAGAAATGCGGTATCCTTTCCCCTGAAAGGCCCACCTGACGCTGTGAGCAGTATCTTCTCCACATCGCCGTGCACATTTCCCTGAAGGGACTGGAATATAGCGGAATGTTCGCTGTCAACAGGCAGTATCGCTACATTCTTCTCCGCCGCCAGCGGCATGATGATATGTCCCGCTGTCACCAGAGTCTCTTTATTGGCAAGTGCTATGTCCTTTCCCGCATTTATGGCTGCTATAGTCGGTCTTATTCCGATCATGCCAACTATTGCCGTGACAAGGATGTCTGATGACGAAAGCTCTGCTATCTCTATCAATCCGTCCATGCCCGCAACAACTCTTATGTCAGTGTCCGCAAGGCACTCTCTGAGTCTCGCAGCATTCTCTTCGCTCCATATTCCAACAACCTCAGGCGAAAACTCCCTCGCCTGTTTTTCCAGGAGCTCTATATTACTTCCGGCGGCAAGCGCCACTATATTCAGATCTTCCTGAACCCTAACTATCTCAAGGGTCTGTGTTCCAATTGAACCTGTAGAGCCAATTATCGCTACATTCTTCATGTTATCCTCCTGTATCCGGATTTACCGGATCATCTATCCGAATATAATAGGCAGTATCCAGTGAACCCACTGGGCACTGCCCATCATGTATCCTACAGCAGATATACAAGCAGATAATAAATTATCGGTGCTGTAAATATTATGCTGTCAAATCTGTCCAATATTCCTCCGTGACCCGGAATCAGCTTTCCGTAGTCCTTGATGTCGTTATTTCTCTTTATCGCAGATGCTGCCAGATCTCCAATAACCGCCGGAAGTGCACCGACAGCGCCGACAACTGCAAAAAGTAATGGCGCATAGTTCATGGTGTCTACATACTTATCAAACAATATGCCAAACACTGCTCCGAATACACCTGCTCCAACGATACCGCCGATAAGACCCTCTATGCTCTTCTTAGGGCTGAGCACAGGTGCCATCTTGTGCTTTCCGAGGGCTCTTCCCACGAAGTAAGCACATGTATCATTTATCCATGAGCTGACAAATATCAGCAGGACAAGTACCAGTCCATGCTCCATGTTTCTTATGAGATATACAAATGACAGCATGACACTTACATAGAAGAAATCCATAAATGCCGCCATGATCTGTTTATCGCTGTATGTTGGGAATGTCAGCACATACACAGCAAGCATAACCAATAAATATACGACCATCATAGGAACAATAATGTCCATACGATCCAGGTATATGGCTATATAATACAGAACTGTCGCCAGGTAACACACGATTCCCGGAGTCTTCTTGTTCACTCCGTATACTCTGAGCAGCTCCATATTGCCCACAAGGGATACCAGAGCCATAAGGCCGCATGTTACTATCCCTCCAAAATATAATGTGATGGCCAGTATCACTACCAGAACCGCACCACTTATCACTCTCTGTTTCATTAACTAATATCCTCCGGATAACTATTTTGCATCTCCGAATCTTCTCTCTCTCTTATTGTAGTACCTCACGGCTTCTATCAGAGAATCCATGTCAAAATCAGGCCACAGTGTATCTGTGAAATAAAACTCAGAATATGCAAGCTGCCATGGGAGGAAGTTGGATGTTCTCTCCTCACCGCTTGTCCTTATTAGCAGATCAGGATCAGGCACACCCTTTGTGTCGAGATATTCCGCAAACAGGCTCTCGTCAATGTCATCCGCACTGATCTTTCCCGCATCGGCATCCTTCATGATCTTCTTCACCGCCCTGACAATCTCATCACGTCCACCGTAGTTTATCGCTATATGGAACTGAAGTCCTGTATTCCCCGCAGTCTCCCTCTCCAGCTCATCCATCTTCTGAACTATATCCTCCGGGAGGCCCTCTCGCTTACCTATGAGGTTAACCTTCATGTTGGAGTTGTTAGATCTCTCTATACTGTCAACCAGGTACTTTCTGAAAAGATTCATGATACCTGTGACTTCCTCAACAGACCTCTTCCAGTTCTCCGTGGAAAAAGCATACACTGTAAGATACTTTATTCCAAGCTTATCGCAATTTTCACATATAGCCTCTAGAGCCTTCGCACCCTCTGCGTGTCCATAGTTTCTGGGAAGAAATCTCTTCTTTGCCCATCTGCCATTTCCATCCATGATCACAGCCACGTGCTCCGGCACATTAAGTAATTCTCCGTTAATTTCTCTCTTCATATTCTCTCCGCATTCCATTTGAGGGATACATCATATCCATGATTATTATACTGTCATGATCTCCTTGGATTTTGACTCAACAGCCTTGTCGATCTGACCAACGTACTTATCTGTGAGCTTCTGGATCTTGTCCTCGTTGTCCTTGAGCTCGTCCTCGCTTATGTCTCCGTTCTTCTCCATCTTCTTGATGGCATCGTTGGCATCACGTCTGATATTTCTTATAGCGACCTTTGCGCCCTCACCCTTCTTCTTGATATCCTTGACGAGCTCTTTTCTTCTGTCCTCTGTGAGCTCTGGGAAGTTGAGGATGATGTTTCTTCCATCGTTGTTAGGTGTGATTCCAAGATCAGAATTCATGATAGCCTTCTCTATCTCCTTGACAAGTGATGGCTCCCATGGTGCGATGACCAGTGTTCTGGCCTCTGGAACAGTTATATTTGCAAGCTGCTGCATAGGTGTTGGAACTCCATAATACTCAACCTTGATCTTGTTGAGGATGTTAGGGTTCGCTCTTCCTGCTCTGATGGTAGCATACTCAGCCTCAAGATTCTCAACTGACTTCTGCATCTTCTCTTCGTACTGTGTTAACATGATTCATTCCTCCTGGATTATATATTTTTCTTATTATTTTCCCTTTTATTCCGCATTCACATATGTTCCGGTGAAACCGCCTGTAACGGCTTTCACTATGCTGTTCTCATCATTCAGGCCAAACAGCATCATAGGCATCTTGTTCTCCATGGCAAGAACTGCTGAGGCAAGATCTATTACTCCGAGCTTGTTGTCTACTATATCGCTCATCTTCATGCTATCATACTTCTTAGCGTTCGGATTGGTCTTAGGATCACTGTCATATACTCCATCGATGGCCTTACCTGAAAGAATGACATCTGCCTGAACCTCTATTGCCATAAGCACTGTCGCCATATCTGTTGAGAAATATGGATGGCCGATTCCACCTGCAAAAAATACGACATCTCCCTGCTCCATATATGCGATTGCCTTGTCCTTGTCAAAAAGCTCAGTCATATTACCACATACAAATGGTGTCATGATGTGTGTCTTTATTCCGCAGCTTCTGAAGCTGTCCGCTGTGTAGATACAGTTCATGACAGTTGCCAACATTCCTATGGAATCCGCCTTAACTCTGTCCATGTTGTCTGAGGTTCTTCCTCTCCAGAAGTTTCCTCCTCCTATTACTACACATACCTGTATTCCCTTGTCTACTATCTGCTTTACCTGATTGGACACATCTCTGACTGTCTCCTCGTCAAAACCATGTTTCTTATCACCGGCAAGAGCTTCACCGCTCATCTTGAGCAGAATTCTGTCCATCTTCATATCGCGATCCATCCTTTGTGTTCATATTTTATTATTCATATTATATATCGTCATATCCTGGCATGATAACCCATGCAGACATCTGCCTGACGACCTGATTCATTATAGCACATACCCTTTACATTTCAAAGTAAAAAAGAAAGGCACATATCACTGTGTACACGTGCATATGATATGTGCCTTGCTGTTATGCTTATTTCTGTTATATGTCACCCGACATCCTGCTTTCAGATCCCAGATATCATCAATAGCCATCAGAATAATCTGACTCCGTCGATACAATGGAATCCACATCATCCTGAACTGTAAATGTATCAAGATCGAGCTGATTCTCACAGCCTGAATCATTGATGATGTTGTAGCTTATATTCTGTACGGTAGCTGACGGTGTATAATTCATGTCGTCGAACAGGAATCTGTGAAGTGCTGTGGCATTCGTTGCGAGATCACAGGCAACGACATAGCTCACCTCATCCATGGTAGGACTGGCGATGGTAAACGGGAATCCTGTTGTAGTAGACAGCTTGTAGTTGAAGCAGGATTTTGCCATATCAATGATCTCTTCCTCTGTAAGGCTTGATGCAACATCATCCACAACCACGTTGATACAATCAAGCAGCTTGGAGATTCCTGCTGTCTTTGCCGCCTCTATCATCTTGGAGATAACTGTTCTCTGTCTCCATGTTCTTGTTATATCACCCTCATCTGTACTTCTGATTCTGGAGTAGGCTGTAGCCTGCACACCGTTCAGATGAACGACACCTGTGTCATATACATAATCTGAATAAATACCATTTACACCCATCTGCTCGTCAATACACTGGTTGAGCTTATAAAGCTCCTCCTCCTTCAGCTCTATATCAATTCCACCCAGGGCATCGATGGCTTCTGTGAGGGCTGTGAAATTGACTGCAACGTAATCTGTTATATTCAGGTCAAGGTTCTTATTTATCATATTGACAGCGCCCTGTGCTCCGCCGTATGCGTATGCATGAGCTGCCTTCTCGTATGACTGGCTGTCATTACAGAGCTCAAGGTAAGTATCTCTGTACAGTGAGAGAAGCTTGACCTCCTGTGTATCATTGTTGATGCTACAGATGATTATACTGTCTGAACGCACTCCTTCGTCAACCATGCCTGCATCTCTGGTATCTATACCAAACAATGCGATGTTGGTGTATCCTGTCATCTTCTTGACTGTTTCTTCATCCAGATCCTCATTTATATGAGTGTCCTTCAGCTCTTTGTACTGCATCTTGTTATATGTGTTGTTGATGTACGCCTTCACAAACAGAACTCCTATGACTATGGCTGCAACAACCTCGATTGCAAGTATGATTCCCCATACTCTGTTCTTTTTCTTTCTCTTCTGATCCTTCATATCCTGCTCTTCTTCCGCATATTCATCTTCATAATATTCATCATCCGATGTATAAGCTTCCTCTTCTGATGCCGCATCCTCTTCATCATCTGCGCCCGGTCCAAATGCGCTGTCGGAATAATCATCCTTTGCAATACCGGTTCTGCCATGATCATCTGAATAATCGTCGGCATCGTCATCATAATCATCTTCATCGTCAAAAAGCATCTCTCCGGCATATCTGCCCTTAACACGCTTCATATCATCGTCATCATGACCACTCATTTTATTTCCCATATTTTTCTCCTAAATATCGAATGTATCTGTCAAAATTTAACTCATATAACAATACATTTTACTACAAATATCTCATCAATTCAACGGGATACACATAATTCACACATTTTTTATACTTGATCAGTCAGCCAGGATAAACTTGTCCACCACCGGCACAAGTCCGTCCTCGTCATTTGACAATGTTATATAATCGGCATGTTCCTTCACTATGTCCTGTGCATTTGCCATGGCGACTCCCACACCGGCATACTCTATCATCGTGAGGTCATTATATCCGTCACCGCACGCCACAAGATCCTTTCTGTCCATATCAAGGACCTCAAGAAGCTTCTCAAGGGATGTTGCCTTGTGAACATTTGGCGGCATGATCTCCACAAAATATGGCTCCGAGCGGAATATGTTAAGCTGATCACCGAACTTTTCTGCAAGCTCCTGCTCTATCTTCTCCGCCTTGTCAGGATCTGCGGTAAGAAGACATTTGTTGAGAGGGAAATCGATATATTCCCTGAAGTTATCTATCCTCATGATCTCCATATGATTGATACTTGCCTCAAATGTCATGTATCCGTCTATATCAGTTCCGGTTATAACTCGGTCTCCATCGTATGTCACCATTCCGCAGCCCGCTTTCAGACAGTAATCATATATATCCCTCACCACATCATTGTCAAGCACAGCCTGATATACCACCTCACCGGTACTGTAATCGACGATCCTTCCGCCGTTGAAAGCAAGCACATATCCGCCAAATCTGTCAAGCTCTATGGTGTCTGCTATCTTCCTTATTCCAGGCAGTGGACGTCCCGATGCTATCGCAACGATATTCCCCTTCTCCTGTGCCTCTATTATTTTCTCCAGCGTTGCCGGAGTAATATCCTTCTGAGTATTTGTCAGCGTTCCGTCAATATCAAGTGCCAGTAATTTTTTACTCATTTTATCCTCCATAATGTTATAACATAATTTGCTATATATTTTCTCCTTGATGCTATATAATGTCAGAGTTAGGATGCCGTTATGCCATCCTGCCGCCCATTTCTGACTTTAGGAGAAATCACATGGATATAAACATATACGTTAATCAGAAAAAAATCAACCCTTTGTATCAGAAAGCCATCGCCGAGTACGTCAAGAGACTTTCTCCATACTGTACTCTGTCTATAGTATGTGTTGCAGGGAAAATTAAATGCACCTCAGGGAAAAACACCACAAACTACTGCATATCCGGCTCCGATACCATCTCATCTGAGGACTACGCAGCCCGCATCAACAGTCTGACTTCAAGCGGTACCTCAAAGATAAACTTCTACATAGGGTACGATGAATCACTCACAGCTGATATGGAAAATTTCTCTCTCTGTTCAGTACAGCCGTCCGCCGAGATGACTGCCCTCCTGCTGTCCGAGCAGACCTACAGGGCATACACTATCCTGAACAACATAACCTACCACAAATAATCCCTGTCAGCTCCGGCTTATGATCGCAAGCTGCTCCGCCAGCGTCACCCTTATGAGCTGATGCGGAAATGTCATATCCGACACGCTCATCCTGTAATCAGCCCTCCTCACTATATCTGCAGCAAGTCCAAGAGATCCCCCTATCACAAATGTAACCGTGTCATGTCCGCGCTCCGATGCCCTGCGGACCTGATCGGCAAGTCCTTCCGTGGTCGTCTTCTTTCCTTCTATACACAGTGCGATAACATAGTCGTCTCTCCCGATCACATGTCTCAGCCTGTCCGCCTCGGCCTCAATGATCATGGCATTTACCTTGTCGCCAGCCTTCTGAGGTATCCTCTCGTCAGGAACCTCGCATATCTCCAGACGCCCTCTCTTGTCGATCTCCTTCTTATATTCATTTAACATCTGCGTAAAATGCTGTTCCTTTATCCTGCCGACGCAGGCAATCCTGTATATCATATGAACTCCTTCAGATCAGGCCTGATCAGCCCTCATCCTGTCAAATATCTTCAGTTCTTCCTCTGTATTTTTCTGCGTGCACACACTTACTCCAATGGTGAACAGCAGACTCACTGCAAATCCAACCACGTCACCGCTGATACCCGAGTATGCCGCCAGGCTGCCTCCGTTCACAAACGGGAGATATTTCCACATAACAAATGTGAGTATTCCTGCTATTATTCCGGCATACATGCCTTTTCCGGTCGCATGCCTGTACGTCAGTGTACAGAAAAGAGGAGCCGCAAGTGCCGCCGCACACAATCCCCAGTTTTCGGCGATCATATGCTCTCTGTTGAATTCAACAAACTCTGCCACCAGGAAAATGCAGCATCCGGTCAGCACAACAACACCTATATCTATAAGAAGCTTTGCGATTCCACCGGCTCTTGAGATTGCCGGAACAAGCCCTCTTATATGTTCGCATATATTTCTCATGAACGATTCCAGCATTACGACAACCGCCGCTATAAACACCATAAGCGCGGCAAATCTGAACACATACGCATAGGTTCCCGTTCCAAGCAGCTTCTTGAGCATCAGGTTGTACACCTGGAATGAGTTCATATTTGCCCATGCCTTCTCAGGATAGAGCACCGGTACGACCAGAAGTGCCAGTATACAGCTTGAAAGTATTGTGAACCCTTCAAAGATTACAGCCCATATTCTTCCGACATCGAGCTCCTTGTTATCCCGGATATTTAAGACACCCTTGTACATCAGCGGCATGGCTATACATCCAAGTCCTACTCCCGTCATGGATATCGCACTTCCTATATCCACTGTTTTGCCATCGTAATACAGTATATTCAGATAAATGCTGGTTCCCCCTGCAAGCCTTGATCTCCTGTAATTGTCAAGTATCTCCCTCGCATCCATCCTGTAAAATACCAGTCCGATCATCGTCAGACATACGATTATAACCATTATGAACACTATTGTCTTGATTATTCCCATCAGCTTATTGTCAACCAGTATGGTGGCAAGGATGAGAAATGACACTATGATGGCAAGGCTTATGCTCTCCGGCATGTCCATAAAATAGGCGACAACCGATACGATAACCTTGAGAACAGACACAAGTATCAGGCCAAGCGTCACTATCCATATGACGGACACCAGATCTTTCAACTTCCATGACCCATATCTTGCTGCGAACAGCTCCGGAGCATTGTGTATCTTTTTAGGGGATATCTCAGCATACGAATTCATACGCTTTGACAGAAATATCCATCCGACAACATTGCCCACGAACAATCCCATGGCCACAAGGCACTGTCCTGCACCATGTATTACTATATTAATAGGCAGCAGAAATATGACCCACAATATTACATCATTGGCGCATACCTGCCCTGCGGTGGACACACCGCCACAGTTCTGCCTTTTGATTCCAAATACTCTCTTATCACTAAAAACAGACATGTATCAGCCACTCCATTCTTTTATCTGAATCTTCGTTATCATTTTTATATAATATACCCTGCTCATTCTACCACAGTTGAAGTTTTGCCGCCACCATCATATTTATTGTGACATTTGCCGAAATGTTACCATCAATTGCATTATTTTTTCAATAGTACAAAAACTAGTGATGTGTTATAATCTGAATCGTATGGGATTTTACATATTTATTACATATTTTTTACCTGTCAGAAACACAGGTAAAATTCATTTTACTCAGGAGGGCTATAATTTTGGATTTATTTTCTATTTTAACATTGCTCGGAGGCGTAGGTTTATTTCTGTTCGGAATGAATCTCATGGGTGCCTCGCTGAAGAATCTCGCCGGTGGCAGTCTGGAAAAGGTTCTTGAGAAACTTACAACCGGAAAAAATCAGTTTACGGGAACTATCAAGGGTTTTACACTCGGTACAGCCGTAACAGCCATCATTCAGAGTTCGGCAGCAACGACCATCATGCTCATCGGCTTTGTAAATGCCGGAATCATGAAGCTTGGGCAGGCCATACCTGTCGTGTTTGGTGCCAACATCGGTAGTACCGCGACCGCACAGATCCTTCGTCTTGGAGATCTTGCGGAGACTAATATTCTTCTTAAACTTTTAAAACCGTCATCATTTGCTCCTATCCTTATATGTATAGGTGCATTTATCATACTATTTACAAATAACAACAAGAAACGTGATATTGCAAGTATTCTTGTTGGTCTTGGAATCCTCTTTCTCGGCATGAATACCATGGAGGGTGTATTTGCGCCACTTAAGGAATCAGAGAGCTTCCAGAATCTGTTCACATCGTTTAATAACCCATTACTTGGTATTTTAATAGGACTTGTGCTCACAGCCATCATACAGAGTTCATCTGCATCAGTAGGTATACTCCAGGCCATTTCGTCCACAGGCGTCGTTACATACGGAACAGCCATTCCTATCATTATCGGTCAGAACATCGGTAAGTGTATGACCATTATCCTCGGGGGAATCGGTGCGAACAAGAAGGCAAAGAGAGTTTCTCTCTCATATCTTCTCTTTAACATATTCGGAGCTGTGTTCTTTGTTATTGTCATATACGGACTTCAGCTTTTCATAGACATGCCTTTCATGGACAAGGTCGTAAACCGTGGTAACATTGCAAACGTCCACTTCCTGTTCAACTTTATCATAAGCCTGATACTTCTGCCATTCTCCAATCAGGTGGCAAAACTTACAGGAAAGATCATCAGGGACGACGAGGAGTCCAAGATCGACAAAGAGCTCGCCACACTGGATCCGAGACTTATCGCTACCCCTTCCATCGCTATTTCACAGGCAAGAAATGTCATGTTTGCCATGGCTGACTGCATAAGAGAGAACTTTGCAATAGCATGCAGACTCATCAGTGATTTCAATGAAGAAGATGCCGCCAAACTCGAGGAGAATGAGGATTTCATAGACAAATGTGAGAGCTCACTCAACAACTTCCTCCTCAAGGTAACATCACAGAACAACATGTCCAGATCCGAACGACTTGATGTGTCTGAGCTTCTGAACAGTCTGAGTGATATGGAAAGGATTGGTGACCACTGTGAGAATCTTCTCGTTGTATCGAGAAATATAATAGATCAGAAGATAAACTTCTCAGATCAGGGAATGAATGAAATCCAGACAGCGCTCAAGGCGACTAACAATATTATTGATATGACTCTGAACGCCTTCAAGGAGGACGATCTTCAGGCAATATCAAGAATAGAGCCACTTGCACAGACCATCAGCGAGATAACAGAGCTTATAAAGGATCACCACGTTGTGAGACTTCAGATGGGCGAATGTGGTATCCCTGGAGGATTTGCACTGGTTGACATTCTCACAAGTCTTGACAGGATCGGAAGCCACTGTAAGAACATCGGCCTTCACATTGCCAAGAAGATCAGGGGTATCCATATGGACGAGATGCACGGACACATCTACATCACCGGATACAAGACATCTGAGGAATACAAGGCTCTGTATGCATATTATTCATCCATGTATGCCGATCCGATAACAGAAGGCTTTGATGCCAGCATCCGCGAACTCCGTGAATTAACAACACCTGATGAACCTGATAACAAAGCTAAGGTTTCCGGCGAGGAGCAAAAGAATGAGTCAAAGAACGACCAGAAGTCCGACCAGAAGAAAAAGTCATCAGCAAAAAACAAAGTAGCCGACAGGCACGAAAAGATAAAAGAAAAGATAAACGAGAAATATCCTGAAAAGGGTAAAAAGAACTCCAAGAAAAAGTAAAGGAATATAACAAACTGCTATGCGAAAAAGCTCTGCACAGATAATACACTGTGCAGAGCTTTTTCGTTATATTTATATTGTAGTTTATATGCCTGGTCTTTTAAAACATATCAGTCACGGCTGTAATTGACGATCATATAGCCATCTTCTATCTCTATCCTTGCATCCTCCGATACAACCCGGTTGCTCACTCCAAGGCTGTCTCCTATCTCAAATGTACGATTCTCCACGTTGTATTCAAACCCTGTAAGTGTTACCCCCGTGACGCATCCACCGTACGGTATAAAAGATATATAATCGTATCCCTCTAGCCGGCTTATTCCGGCACTGGAATTTATCATGGTTATTACATTATGGTCATCCTCTATATACGCATTTACGCCTTTATCCGCACATTCCTTGAGTAGCCCTATGTTTGCCATTGTGTGATCAAGTCTTGTTCCTGTGGCCCCCAATATATAAATATCCGTAGCACCTTCCTCCATGGCATGCATGATGGCTACATGAGTATCCGTGAAGTCCTTGTGTGTGTCCAGATCAACAAACTGTATGGAGTGCATCTTTTTAGCCATCTTCCTGTACACGCCCACAGTCACCTTGCTGGCTGAATCGAAGTCACCCACGATCACATCCGGTACTATTCCTATCTTATTGCAGGTCTCTATACCCTTGTCCACAGCTATCACTCTGCTGCTTTCAAGGTGTCTGTCCATGATTTCCTGAAGTGAATACAGATCAACTCTGCCTCCGGATATTATAATATAACTCTTCATATCACTATTTGCCCTTTATTATCTATGCCTCATATTTCTCAAATACTTTGAGAAAGCTGCAGCTGTTCTCATAAGCATCTCCGCCAAATACCGCAGAACCGGCAACTATGACATTTGCACCAGCTTCTATGACGTCACCCACATTCTTCAGATTGACTCCACCATCCACCTCTATATTGAGCTCAAGGCCTCTGTCATCTGCCATTTTTCTGACCTCAGCCACCTTTCTGAGTGCTGAAGGAATAAATGACTGTCCGCCGAATCCCGGATTGACACTCATAACAAGTACCATATCCAGATCGTCTATCACATAGTCAAGCACTGATACAGGAGTTGCCGGATTGAGTGCCACTCCGGCCTTCATTCCAAGCTCATGTATCCTGGCAACGGTTCTGTGCAGATGCTTACAGCTCTCTGCATGTACGGTTACCCAGTCAGCACCTGCCTTCTTGAAATCCTCAAGATATCTGTCCGGCTCCTCTATCATGAGATGCACGTCAAATATCATGTTCGTCTCTTTTCTGAGACACTTTATGACAGGCGCACCAAATGATATGTTCGGAACAAACGCACCGTCCATAACGTCAAGGTGCAGCGCAGGAACTTTCGCTCTGTCAAGCTCCGCAATGCCGTCCGCAATATGTGCAAAATCAACTGACAATAATGAAGGTGAAAGAATTATCATTACCATTTCCTCTTTTCTTTTAAGTCGTTATATATCATTACATAATCTTCGTATCTTATACGGCTTATCTCTCCGTCCGCAACCGCCTGCTTTACCAGACAATCCGGCTCACTGACATGATTGCACATGTTGAATCTGCACTCTCCCGTATATGCCGCAATATCCGGGAAATACTCCTTGAGATCCTCCGCCTCTATGGAATCAACATAGAGCGATGAAAAGCCCGGTGTGTCCATAATATATGTCCTGCCGCCAATGTGCATGAGCTCAGAATGTCTCGTGGTGTGCTTGCCACGCTTTATCTTGTCACTTATAGCGCCTGTCTGGGCCTCCGCCTCTGGCTTGATCGCATTGAGAGTAGACGACTTGCCGACTCCCGATGGCCCCGCAAACACCGTTGTGCGGTCTTTTATGATCTCCCTGAGCCTGTCTATGCCCTCGCCTTCCCTGGCGCTTATAAAGATTGTCTCATACCCGCTCTTGCTGTATGATCTGCAAGCCTCCATATTGTCCGGCGAAAGATCCGTCTTGTTAAAACAAATGATAGTCTCAACACCGCTTTTCTCCATGCTGACAAGGAATCTGTCAAGCAGGTTAAAGTTCGGCTCAGGCTCGCTCACGGCAAATATTATGATCGTCTGATCCACATTTGCCACAGCAGGTCTTATTAAAGAGTTAAATCTAGGCAATATCTCAACGATATTACCTAGATTGTTCTCAGGATCAAGTATCTCTATATTCACATTATCTCCGACAAGGGGCTTGATCTTTTTGTTTCTGAAGATGCCCTTCGCCTTACATTCGTACAAATGTCCATCCTCGGCGTCTATATAATAGAATCCACCGATTCCTTTGATTATCTTTCCTGATATGATCTCTGCCACTACTAATTACTCTCCTGTGTAAATGTAGCGGACAAACCGCCCGTGTTAAAGCTTGATGTGACATCTATTCCCTCTGAATCCGTGATGGTCACAGAGAATGATCCCTGGTTGCTCTCAAGTCCTGTAGGACCCTCAACTCCATCTATATTGATAGGGAAGTCTCCTGCACCAGCCTTGCCGCTGTATACAGAGAATGTCTGTCTGCCTATTGTGTATGAGATGTCAACTGTCACACTTCCAAATGTATCAAAATCAAACTCTATATTCGATATTGAACCGCTGAAAGATACAGAGTATGTAACCTTCTGAGGTCCCTTACTGACAACATATGACACGGTAGTTCCCTCGTCAACCTCAGTGTTGACCTCAGGATCCTGTGATATTACCTGGCCTTCCTTCACATCATCGCTGTACTCATAGCTTGGATTGCCTACCAGGTTGACCTCCTGAAGCTTAGCTGCTGCATCTGCCTCAGACCTACCCTTGAGGTTAGGAACTGCGATCTTCTTAGTCTCCTTACCGTTACTGATGATTATCTTGACTGTTGAGCCCTCCTCAACCTCTGTTCCGGCAACAGGATCTGAGGATATTACATGATCCTTCTCAACATTATCATCGTACGCATAGCCATGTGTTACCTTAAGTCCTGCCTCCTCGAGCAATGTTGTGGCCTGACTGTCCTCATATCCGAGAACATTCGGCACCTTGGTCTTTTCCTTGCCAGATGACACGTAAATAGTTATCTGTGTATCCTTTGTTATGGATGTTCCATCATCTATACTCTGTGATATTACATAGCCCTTCTCAACTGTGGCATCTGTCTTCTCCACAAATGTATAGTTGGTGAAGCCATTCTTCTTCATCTGCTCCTCAGCCGCAGTCTTATACAGACCTACTACATTGACCATAGGTACTGTCTCCTGTGCAGTTGTGTCGTTCGATCCCTCTGTGGTTATGACATCGGTGCTTTCCTCCGTCTTACCCTTACCGCCCAGAATATTCCAGCCGGCTATCTTGCCTATGAGAAGTATGGCAAGTATGGCAAGAACCACCGCGATGGCAATACTTGATACCATGATTATCTTCTTAAGTCTTGGATCAAGCTCCTCTTCTCCATCGTATTCCTGCTCCTGTTCTCCATCATCTGCCACTGACTCGTCCGTATCATCCTCTTCATCGTCGTCATCTGGGAACAGATCGTCGAACTGTGACGGCGGCATAACTGGCACGTTAGCCTTGATCTCTGACGTTCTCGGACTTACAGGTGGAACCTCCGTAGTATCTGCCTTATCGACCTGTCTTCTGGTCTTGATCATCTCCATCTCCTGCTTTGTCATCTCAATGGTAGGGGATGTAGGAACGCTGGTCTTAGGCACTACTATACAATCTATATTAGGATTCTCTTTTACTCTGTTGAGATCAGCTATAAGCGCATTTGCTGTGAGATATCGTCTCTCCGGCTTCTTCTGTGTACACTTTCTTATGATCTTCTCAAGGCTTGTAGGTATATCCGGGTAATACTCCCTAGGTGATACCATCTCGCCCTGAATGTGCATCAGCGCTATAGCCACATTGTTCTCGCCTTCAAATGGAACATGTCCTGTGAGCATCTCATACATGGTGATACCGAGTGAATAAATATCACTTCTCTCATCTGAGAATCCGCCCCTTGCCTGCTCCGGTGATATGTAGTGAACACTGCCCATCGCATTTGTCGTGGTCGTGCTTGACGATGCGGCTCTTGCGATTCCGAAATCAGTAACCTTCAGCGTGCCGTTGTTCGACATGATGATGTTCTGAGGCTTTATATCTCTGTGTATCGTGTGATGCTCATGGGCTGCCTGAAGTCCCTGGGCTATCTGTATGGCAAAATCAATCGCCTGCATAGGCTCTATTCTACCGTGGGCCTGTATATATTCCTTGAGGGTGGTTCCCTCCACAAGCTCCATTACTATATAATATATTCCGTTGTCCTCACCGACATCGTATACATTCACAATATTAGGATGTGACAGCCCCGCCGCAGACTGGGCCTCTATCCTGAACTTTGTAACAAAATTAACGTCTGAGCTGAACTCAGGCTTAAGCACCTTTATGGCAACATATCTGTTTAACACATGACATTTTGCCTTATATACCTCTGACATACCGCCAGATCCAACCAATTCTATGATCTCATAACGACCGCTGAGCATCGTTCCCGGATTTAACATACCAATTTATTCCTCCCAATCTATCGCAGCTACAACGGCAGATATATTGTCCTTGCCGCCGTAGTAATTCGCTCTCTCCACCAGCTTCTCACCGACTGTCTTAAGATCATCCGACTCTGATACAATGTCCCGAATCTCGTCGTCCTCTATCATGTTCGACAAACCATCAGAACATAGAAGGATCTTATCATCCGCTGAAAGTTCTACTTCAAAGAAATCCGGAACCACATCATCACCTATTCCAAGTGCTCGGGTTATAATGTTCTTCTCTGGATGATTCCGTCCCTTATTCCTGTCGAGCTGACCATTCCTTATCAGCTCCTCAACCAATGAGTGATCAAGTGTGACCTGTCTTATCTCATTGTTAACTATATATAATCTGCTGTCACCTATATTCGCGACATACATGATTCCATCATCGATCACTGCAGCTACAAATGTCGTTCCCATACCTGCGTAATCCTCCGGATTGCTGAGCGCAAGCTTATACACCTTGTCATTGGCATATATTATCGCCCTCTTGAGCAGCGATACAGGATTGCTTATCTCGCTTTCACTTATATATTCAACTGCGGCTTCAATCGCCGTTCTGGATGCAACGTCCCCGGCCTTATGACCGCCCATGCCATCCGCAACTATGTACAGATTGCTGATAGCCCCTATTGGCTCATCTGTATAAAATATGCTGTCCTGATTCATGGAACGCTTTTTTCCAACATCTGTTATTCCAAATGATTTCATATATTCTCTCCATCAGCCTAAAATATTATCTGATACGCCACCTTGCCTATTTTAGCACAACACATAAAAAAGAACAAGACGAACTATTTATCCGTCTTGTTCTCCTCCTCATATTTACGGCGGAGCTGTCCGCACGCTGCGTCTATGTCACGCCCCATGCTTCTTCGCACCGTAGCTGTTATCTGGTTTCTTTCCAGAATATTTTTGAAATTCTCAATGGCGCTGTTATCCGCCCTCTCGTAATCCCTCTCCTTGATCGGATTTACGGGAATGAGGTTCACATGGCAGTTTCTTCCCCTTATGAGACGCGCCAGCTCGCATGCCTTCTCAGGGCTGTCATTCTGCCCTTTTACAAGAGAATACTCAAATGTTATCCTCCTGCCCGTCCTGTCAAAGTAATAATCACAGGCGTCCAGAACCTCTGCAATGCTGTATCTGTTGGCTATCGGCATGAGTGCCCTTCTGTCCTCGTCATTTGGCGCGTGAAGCGACAATGCAAATGTAATGGAAAGCCCCATATCCGCAAGCCTCTTTATCTCAGGCACTAAACCGCAGCTCGACACTGTGACATTTCTCTGGCTTATGTTCAGTCCATTCTCGTCCGTCAGCATCTCTATGAACCTGACAAGATTGTCAAAGTTATCCAGCGGCTCTCCTGTTCCCATCACGACCACATTTGACACACGCTCACCTGTTATCTTCTGGATGCTGTATATCTGTGACAGCATCTCAGACGCTGTGAGATTCCTCACCAGCCCGCCTATGGTCGATGCACAGAACCTGCAGCCCATACGGCAGCCCACCTGGGATGATATGCACACGGAATTGCCATGCTTGTACTTCATGAGCACGCTCTCTATGACATTCCCATCATGGAGTCTGAACAGGAATTTATTTGTGCCGTCATCCTCTGAAATGAGTCTGGTGACAACGCTCACACCATATATTCCATATTCATCCATCTTCTCTCTGAGGCTTTTCGGCAGATTGGTCATCTCCTCCGTTCCGTCCGCAAGCTTCACATGAAACCACTGATATATCTGCTTCGCCCTGAATGCCGGCTGACCGGCACCGATGACCCAGTTCCTGAGTTCTTCCATATTCATTGATTTCAGATCCGGCTGTCTAATATCCTTATCTTCTCTATCCTTTACTTCCATACTCTGTCCAATCTTTTATACATGTTCTATCTATTTTGTACGCACGAACTTCGATATGAAAAATCCATCACACTCATCTACTCCCTGTAACAGAGTTACATATCCTTTATCGCCGCCGTGCCCCGGTACGATCTCATCTATACTCACAGTCTCAAAATCATGATTTTCCACAAACCACTTAACATTGTTCTGATTCTCCTTGCTGTCTATAGTACATGTCGAATACACCAGTGTGCCACCCGTTTTCACATATCTGGATACAGTGTCAAGAATATCCCTTTGAAGCTGTGCCAGCTCGTCTATGCTGTCACCTGTCACATTGTACTTGATATCGTTCTTCCTGCCCATTATGCCAAGTCCCGAACACGGAAGGTCTGCTATTACCACATCAGCCTTTCCGACAAGGTTCTCATCAAGGTCTCTCGCATCCCATGCCTCGACAGTGACATTTGTCAGTCCAAGTCTGTCCACGTTCTCCTCTATGAGCTCCGTCTTGTTCTCGGTGAGATCCCTTGAGATAACCCTTCCTGTCTGTCCCGCAAGACTTGCGGCATACATGGTTTTGCCGCCCGGTGCTGCACACACATCCACCACCAGATCTCCATTCTGTATACCTGCTGCCCTTACAGCCAGACACGAACTCTGATCCTGTACAACAAATTCTCCATCCATGAATCCTGGGATCCTTCTGACATAATCATATCCCTTTATAAGAAGTGATGTGTCATTCAGGCTTCCTCGCACTGTCTCTATTCCAGCGGCCTCCAGCTTCCTCTCGACTTCATCAACGCTTATCCTGTCTGTATTCACCCTTATGGATGTCGGACGCATTTCGTAGCTGCTTCCGAGTATCCTGTCCACCGTTTCGCTGTCATAGTCCTGCAACAGTATCTCCACAAGCTCCACAGGAACTGAATATTCAACCGAATAGTATTCCAAAGGTGATGTGTTCTTATCAGGATATTTTATACCATCCCTGTTTCTTGCGATATTTCTGAGCACTCCGTTGACAAAGCCTCTGAGGCTTCCAAATCCATGATCCACCGCCAGCTTCACCGACAGGTTGCAGGCAGCCGAATCCGGAACAGAGTCCATAAAGAACAGCTCGTAAGTTCCCATCCTGAGGACGCATCTTATGAGCGGCTTGCACTTGTTCACCTTTGTTTTGGAGAACTGGTTTATTATGTAGTCCAGCTTTATCCTCTGCTCTGTGACTCCCTCGACCATTCTCGTGATGTACGCCCTGTCCTGTTTGCTCATGAACTGGTTGGCGCGGAGTGCCGTTCCAAGTGCTATATTTGAAAATGTATGATTTTTCTCTATGTCCAGTAATGTGGTCAGAACCACCTCTCGAGTCTTTGTATCCATTCTACCTCTGTCCATTCTTCATCAGATATATTTGATCAGATGTGCTCTCCGGCTGTGAGTTTATTGCCCGCAAGGAACGCCGCCGCATCCATAGGCTTCTTGCCCTCAGGCTGCAATCTTGTTATCTGGAGTGCATCCTGTCCACACGCTATGGCAAATGTCTTCTTGGTCACCATGGTTATCTCACCCGGTGCAATGCCATCCTCACGGCTCACTACCTTTGCCCCATATATCTTGACATTCTTGCCGCCTATCCTTGTGTATGCACAAGGCCATGGCTGAAGGCCTCTCACAAGTCTCTCTATCTTCTCTGCCGGCTCACTGAAATCTATATCTCCCATACCCTTGTTCAACATGGAAGCGTAACAGCTCAGGCTGTCATCCTGAGGTGTCCGGACCGCAGTTCCATTCTCAAGCTTTTCAAGGGTTGACAGTATAAGCTGCGCACCGCTTGCCGCAAGCTTGTCCGTCAATGTCTCTCCAGTGTCATCGTCACCGATAGACACAATCGAATGTTCTATCATATCTCCGGTATCAAGTCCCTTTGCCATGTACATGGTGGTGACTCCGGTCTCCTTCTCGCCGTCAATGATCGCCCACTCGATAGGCGCCGCACCGCGGTACTTCGGGAGCAACGATGCATGGATATTGACACATCCGTACTTCGGAATATTGAGTATGCTCTCAGGAAGTATCTGGCCATATGCTGCCACAACTATCACATCAGGTGCATACTCTCTGATGATGTCCACGTTCTCCTGCTCACGGAGCTTCACCGGCTGATATACCGGAATATCATATTCCATTGCCTGTACCTTCACCGGTGTCGGTTGAAGCTTTTTGCTCCTTCCCTTTGCCTTGTCCGGCTGCGTAAAGCATGCCACAACGTCATGTCCCGCTTCCACTATGGATACAAGTGCGTGCACGGCAAAATCAGGGGTTCCCATATATATAACTCTCATCTGCATGTCCTCCTTGTTATAGGTTAAGTATCTCTTAATTCTGCTCTACCTCGTGAAGGCCATCCTCGACAAGATCCTTGTAGAGCTTTCCGTCAAGATGATCAAGCTCGTGGCAGATAGCTCTCGCCAGAAGTCCCTCTCCCTCGACTGTAAACTCCTCCATATTCTCGTCAAATGCCTTGCATATTACATGCATAGGTCTTGTAACTGTTCCAAATTTTCCAGGAAGGCTGAGGCATCCCTCCTCACCTGTCTGCTCTCCGTCTGATTCTGTTATCACAGGATTTATAAGACAGAGTGGATTGTCATCGCCGACATCGATAACAACTATCCTCTTGAGGATTCCAACCTGAGGTGCGGCAAGTCCAACTCCATTTGCCTCATACATGGTATCAAACATGTCATCTATGAGTGTAAGTGTTCTGTCATCCATCTTCTCAACCGGTCTGCACACCTTTCTGAGTATGTCATCTCCGTCATATCTTATATTTCTTATCGCCATGTCCACAAATCTCCTTTTCACTAATACATATTTACCGGATTCAGGTCAAAGAATACGCTCACATCGTTCTCTCCGTTCTCCTTAAGCCATTCCTCGACATAATCCTTGACATCCACCAGCATCCTGTAATCCCGGTGTTTTATATACAACACCCGCCTGTACACATCCTTTATCTTTGATATGGCCGGTTCCGAAGGACCGATCACAGACAGATGTCCTGCATTTATATATTTTCCCCTTATAAGAGAATACATCCTATCCATTATATTGGCAAGCTGTTCTTCATCCATGCCCGTGCCCATTATGACCATCATATTCCACTCCGGCGGATACCTCATGAGTGATCTGTACGCCTCCTCGATATCGTAGAATGCCCTGTAATCCTGGGATGCTGCCGCAGTTATGGCGTAGTTGTCCGGCTTGTAGGTCTGTATCACAACCTTTCCGGGCACATCTCCTCTTCCTGCTCTTCCCGCAGCCTGGGTCAGCAGGTCAAATGTCCTCTCACCGGCTCTGTAGTCTCCGCTGAACAGTGTGAGATCCGCCAGCAACACACCCACAAGTGTCACTCTGGAAAAGTCATGTCCCTTGACTATCATCTGGGTTCCTATGAGTATGTCCGCATCGCCTCTTCCGAAGCTCTCAAGTATCTGCTCATGAGAATTCTTCTTCGAGGTCGTATCCCTGTCCATCCTTAAGGTCCTGGCCTCCGGGAACAACCTGTGTACCTCCTGCTCGACCTTCTCGGTTCCGACTCCATAGCCTCCTATGAGCTTTGAACCGCACGCCGGACATTTGTCCGGCTCCGGCATTCTGAATCCGCAGTAGTGGCACACAAGCACGCCCTTCTGTGTATTATTTCCAGAGTGCAGTGCCATGGACACGTCACAGTGCGGGCATTTCACTGCCTCTCCGCAGCTCCTGCAGGATACAAAGCTGTTATATCCCCGCTTGTTGATGAACAGCATGATCTGTTCCCGCTTGCTGAGCCTGTCCGCTATATCATTTGCAAGCTCGTCGCTTATTATGGATCTGTTGCCCCGGTGGAGTTCATCCCTGAGATCTACTATGCTTGTCTCTGCCATGGCTCTGCCCTCAACACGGCTGTCCATGGTCCACAGCCTGTACTCACCCGCCAGTGCACGCTTGTAGCTCTCCACAGAAGGAGTTGCGGAACCGAGTATGACACTCGCCCCCTCAAGCCTTGCACGTTCTATGGCAGTCTCCCTTGCGTGATATTTTGGAGGGCTGTCACTCTTATAGCTGCTCTCATGCTCCTCATCTATTATTATAAGTCCCAGCTTCTCAAATGGGGTAAACAGCGCAGACCTCGGGCCTATCACCACATCCACATCGCCCTTCCTTGCGCGCTCAAACTGATCATACTTCTCCCCGCTGCTGAGCTTTGAGTTGACCATGGTCACACGGTCACCAAAGTATCTGGAGAAATATGTCAGTGTCTGATACGTGAGTGCTATCTCAGGTATCAGCACGATCGCCTGTCTGCCCGCGCGGACGACTTCACGGATACACCTCACATACACCTCAGTCTTGCCGCTTCCCGTCACGCCATGAAGAAGATATGTCCTGTGTATACCCTGATCTGCATCACTTACGAAATCATCGACTATCCTCTGCTGGTCACTGTTAAGCTCTATATCAGGAGCCTCAAATGCCTGCTGCCTCACCGCGTCAGACACCACATCCCGGTATCTGCTGTCCTCAACGATACGAACGACACCTTCGTCCTCCATGGCCTTAACCGCCTGATATGACACATTCAAAGTCCCGGTGGCCTCCGTCATTGTGAGCTCATGTCTCACCATAAGCTCGCGGAGGAGCCTGAGCTTTGCCCTGGCATTCTTCTTCATATATCTGTATTCCCATGTGTCCACATCCTCGCATGAAAGGACAATATATCTGACCACCACGGACTTAACCGTTTTTTTCACCGGCATCACCGTCTGGATGGCATTTATCATGGTGGAGCCGTAGTTCTCCTTTATCCACGCCGCAAGGGCAAGGAGCCTTCCCGGAGCTGCCACGCCGTCCTCGCACAGAGAATCTATAGACTTTATCCTGCTCTCATCATATTCCGTGGAATCCGATATCCCTATGACATAGCCTTTTCTCAGATTATTTCCCTTGCCAAATGGAATGTTGACCTGACTTCCTATCTGTATCCTGCCGGCAATATCGTCAGGAATAGCATATTGAAATGTTCTGTCTATCGCCTCATGGGATATATCAATTATCACATCTGCGTACAATCCCCGCATTTTTCTCCTCCAATATCTGCCGTATCATTTCTCTCTCGTCCATTTGTGTCCTGCGTCCCTCTATATCCTGATATGTCTCATGGCCTTTGCCGGCCAGAAGGACTATATCATCCCTGTCCGAAATCTCCAGAGCGTATCTTATAGCATCCAGACGGCTGCATATCTTTACATATTCTCCTCCGCCCTCGAGAACCCCGGTCTCAATATCCGTCATTATCGCCTCCGGGGATTCAAACCTCGGGTTATCACTTGTTATGACCGTCATATCCGCCAGCCTGCCCGACACAAATCCCATGCCTTTTCTGCGCCCGGCTGATCTGTTGCCGCCGCATCCGAACAGACATATAAGCCTCTTCGGCCTGTACTGTCTGAGGGTGGTCAGTACATTTTCCAGGCTCACGGCATTGTGGGCATAATCGATGAATATCCTTGCGTATCCCGGAATCTCCACCGGCTCGAGTCTGCCCCTCACCTTCATATCCGACTGCGAATCCTGCATTACCTCCATCGGTATCCCGATGATCCCGCAAGTGGTTACCGCAGCAAGAGAATTGTACACATTGAACTCTCCCGGTATGCCAACAGTCATGTAAGTGCTCTCCCCGTCCGTTCTCTCACACTCATAGCCTATCCCCATAACTCTATGGAGAATGAGCCTGTGTATTGCTCCCGCCATACACACATTGCCATCCCCGGCTGCAGTGTGATTCCTCACACCATAATATACCACTTCAGCCCCTGCATTCACAGCCTCGGCAGCAATACACCCAGAATACATGTCATCTGCATTTATCACCGCAGTCTTACACTTTGAGAACAGGCTTCTCTTCCATCTCCCATACTCGGCAAATGTGCGGTGTTCATTCCGCCCAATGTGATCCGGAGCAAGATTTGTATATACGCATATATCAAATTCTACCCCTGACACACGGCCGTGCATAAGCCCCTGTGACGATACCTCCATGACGCAGTATTCCGCACCATTTGCCACCATGTCTGCAAGCTTGCGATGGAGATATATCGTTCCCGGAGTGGTGTTCACAGATGGTATCTTCCGGATACAGTCATCGATCTCTATGGTTCCCACAAGACCGGTTCTACGCCCCCATCTGTCCAGCATAGACTTTATCATACATGCGACCGTGGTCTTTCCCTTTGTCCCGGTCACACCTATAACCTTCATACTTCGTGACGGAAAATTCCAAAAATTATTACATATCATTCCTATACCGTGGCGATAGTCATACAGTCTCACGATCAGTACACCATCGGTATCCCCCCAGCGTCCGGCTGACCGCTCCGCAGGTATGCCGATATCATCTGTCATGACTATACACGCTGCGCCCCTTGCCACGGCATCATCTATATAGCGATGTCCATCTGTTCTCGCACCTCTCCGGCACACAAAAAGAGTTCCCTGTGTGACATCTCTGGAATCATCTGCCAGATCCGTAATCTGACAGTCAATGTCCCCTGCCAGGATCTCATAGACCGTGCCTTTTAGAACATCTGACGCCCTCATGATACACCTCCCGTCGACATATTCCTGTTTATTTAGAATATGCCACATCCGGCACAGTTGTGTATCAGAAAAATAGGAGGCTGTGCTAAAAGCTCCAACCTCCATTCTTCTCACTTACCGCTATATATTCCGGTCTGTTAATCCTCGTCTGCTCCGACGATCTTTACCTTTCCATGGTAAACTTCATCTACAGCGATGGATAATGGCTTCTTCTTTGGGTCTGCTGCCACCATAGGCTCCTGACCATCAATGATCTCTCTTGCTCTCTTTGCTGTTGCAAGAACGATTGAATATCTGCTGTTTACTACAGGCTGCTCACCTGGCTCAACCTCTGCATTTACTACTGACATTAAGTCTGTGTATGATGGATGTAACATGATATTATATCCCCTTTCTTATATGATTATTGAAATATTCTTCTAAACTGCTGTCCACTGTTATCCAGTCTAATTTATCAGAGTTTCTTTATCTCTGCAAGCTCTTCTTTTATTCCGGCTATATATCCAAGCTGATTATCTCTTCTGCAGCCATAGCTTCTGATGACTGAATCCACGGTGTGTATACACTCGTCCAGATCATCGTTGACTATGATGTAGTCGTACTTGTCCATGTCCTCAGCTTCCTCTGTGGCCTTTCGGAGTCTCTTGATTATGGTCTCCTCCGACTCTGTTCCTCTTCCTGCCAGTCTGCTCTTAAGCTCGCTTATGCTTGGAGCTGATATAAATATGAGAAGCGCATCAGGGAACTGCTTCTTGACATTGAGTGCACCCATGACCTCTATCTCGAGTATGACGTCCTTGCCATCAGCAAGCTTCTCCTCAACATACTTCTTTGGAGTTCCATAATAATTCTCTACATACTGTGTCCACTCGATAAATCCGCCGTAGTCAATGAGATTCTCAAAATCCTTGCGATCCATGAAATAATACTCTCTTCCATCGACCTCACCCTCTCTCGGTGATCTTGTCGTCGCCGACACTGAAAGGTTATATCCAAAATCCGACACAAGTCTCTTGACAACTGTGCCCTTTCCAACTCCTGAAAAACCGGATATGACTATGAGCGATCCACGCTTTGTATTCTTATCTGCCATCATCATTACCTCTAAAAATTATGTATTCTATTCCAGATTCTGTATCTGCTCTCTGACCTTCTCTATGTCAGTCTTGAGCTGTATCGCCTTGTCTGACACATCAAGTGAATTGGCCTTTGAAAGTATCGTGTTCGCCTCTCTGTTCATCTCCTGTGCGATGAAGTCCAGCTTCCTGCCAACGCTTCCGCCATCCTCCAGAATCTTCTTCGTGCTGCTGATATGGCTCTTAAGCCTTACAGTCTCCTCGTCCACACATATCTTGTCCGCATATATAACGACCTCTGTGGCGATCCTGTTCTCATCTATAACAGGATTGTCAAGAACCTCTGTGATCTTGTCCGTGAGCTTGCGCCTGTACTCCTCCACAAGTTCAGGTGATATCTCCTCTATATAATCAACGGCAGCTCTCATTCCGTCAAGCTTGTCGATCATGTCCTTCTTAAGGTTCTCTCCCTCTGTTATCCTCGACTGCACGAACATCTTCGCAGCCTCGTCAAGGGATGTCTCTATTATCTTCCACAGCTCATCCTGGTCGACCGCCTGCTCCTCAACCGTGAACACGTCAGGGAAGCCTCCAAGCTGTGCAGGTGTTATGCTGTTCTCAATTCCAAAATCCTTGGACATCTCCTCGAAATATCCCATGTACTTCTCGGCAACGTCCTTGTTGTACTTCAGCTTGACATTGTCATCCGAGAAATCCTCGTATGTGATGAACACGTCAACCTTTCCTCTCTCAATATATTTTTTGAGATATGTTCTTATGTTTGTCTCAAAGAAGCTTATCTTCTTCGGGAGCTTTATATTGATGTCGCAGAATCTGTGATTGACTGACTTCATCTCTACAACTATCTTGTATGCATCAGTCACCCTCTCGCTGCGGCCAAATCCTGTCATGCTTTTTACCATATCTGTCTCCTAATATTCCCAGGTTATATGTTGTTTTCAATTACCTGATAACAGATAATATATTATACTTCACACCTGTTTAAAAATCAAATTATTTATTGTACTTCCTCTATTCCCGCAATCCTCGGCTCTGCAATCATCGAGTAATTCGTATGATATATTACAAATCCAGGCTTTGCCCCCGCAGGCTTTTTGATATTTCTGCGCTCGGTATAGTCTATCTCCACCTTCGGTGCCGTCCTTCCAGACGAATAATACGCTGCAAGTCTTGCCGCCTCCTCATATGTAGAATCAGGAAGTTCTCCCGCACCCTCAAGTCTCACGATGACATGGGAACCCGGCATCTTCTTAGCATGGAACCACATATCCCCACCATTTGCGAATTTAAATGTGAGCTCATCGTTCTGGATATTATTCTTGCCCACATACATATGGAATCCATCGCTGGATATGTAGTGCAGCGGTTTTGACTTTGCCTTTTTCCTGTCGCCCTTGCGTCCGTAATGTCCCTTTACATATCCGCAGGCTACGAGCTCCTCCTTGACCTGTGCCAGTGAATTCTCATCTATCGCCATATCAAGGAACGTCTGTACCGACTGAAGATGCTCCAGCTCACTCTTCGTCTCGACAGTGAGCTGTGTAAGTGCCTCATAAGTCCTCTTGAGCTTGTTGTATCTCGCAAAATATCTCTTGGAGTTGTCCATAACAGATATGGTCTTGTCAAGCGGGATCTTTATCATCTCGTTAGTATAGTAGTTGAGAGCCTCAAAACTGTCCGCTCCCTGTTCTATATTGTAACCATATGTGTTGATCAGTTCTCCGTACACACGGTACTTTTCCCTGGATTCAGTGTCCTTTAACTGAGCGAGCTGCAGGTCGTACTTCTTGCTCGTTCTCTCAATGGCATTCGAGACGATCTTTCTGAGATCCGATGACTTCTGTCTTATCCTTGTGACCGCACTCTTTCTGTAGAAATACTCATCAAGCACCTTTGAAATGTCATCCCTTGATTCTATGGTCTTGTCGCTGTACATCGACAGATGCACCGACGAGAACTCCACTGGAGTGTAACCGTCCAGTATGATCTCAGGAGTATAGTCCCCGTTCCTTATATCAGATACTATCCCGGCAAATTCATCATAAAGCCTTGCGACATCCGCCTCGCTCATGCTGTCCACAGGCATGTTGCCGTCAAGTCCTGCCCTGTAGGTTATCTCACTCGCCACAACCGGTGAAAATCCGGTTATGTTCTGGTATATCGCCTTTATGATATTCGTAGGGCTCGAGCTCACACGCTCTATGAAGTCCCCGCGCTCTATCTCAAGCGGGGATACCTTTCCTCCCGCCGGAGGATACTCATAAGTCCTGCCCGGAAGAACCTCCCTCACTGAGCTCACCATATGGGATATATGCTTTATGCTGTCGATGATGACATTCTCATCCGTGGCAAATATGATATTGCTGTGCTTACCCATGATCTCTATGATGAGTTTCTTTCTCTTTAGATCTCCAAGCTCGTCCAGATGCTCGATGACCATGACAACTATTCTCTCAAAGCCCGGCTGATACACATCAACTATCCTTCCGTTGTTGATATGCTTCCTGAGGAGCATACAGAAATTCGGCGCTGTCATAGGATTCTCCTTGGCGGACTGCTGAAAGTATATAAGCGGGAGGCTTGCATCCGCAGACATGAGCAACCTGTAATTCTCCCTGTTATTCTTTATTACTATGTTGAGCTCGTCCTTCTCCGGCTGATATATCTTATATATCCTTCCGTCGATGAGTTTCTCCTTCATGTCTCTTACCACATTGGATATCACTATTCCGTCAAACGCCATATCTGTCTCTCCTATATCCCTGAAAAAAGGCAGAAAATGCAAATTCATTCTCTGCCTCTTCCATATCTACTACCACATTACTGTTATCCTGATCCTACAGTGAATTGTAGAGATCCTTATATATATTCGCTGAGTTATACCATGAGTAATCCTGTCTCATGCCACGCTCCTGGATTCCATACCATGCCTCTTTGTTGTTATAGTACACTTCCTTTGCATAGTTTATGGCATTGAGGAGCTCATATGCATCATAATTAGCAAATGAGAATCCTGTTCCTGTACCCTCGAACTGATTATAAGCCTCAACAGTATCTGCAAGACCACCTGTCTCTCTTACTACTGGAACTGTGCCATATCTGAGTGCCATGAGCTGTGTGAGTCCACATGGCTCAAATCTTGAAGGCACGAGCATCACATCGCAGCCTGCATACATCTTATGAGATCTCTCATCTGAATAATAGATGTTCGCTGATACCTTTGCAGGATGTATTCCCTGATAATACTTGAACATGTTCTCGTACTTGCCGTCACCGGTTCCGAGGACGATGAACTGTACTCCGTCACAGCATATATCGTTCATGATCCTGTCAACCAGATCAAGACCCTTCTGGTCTGTGAGTCTGGATATGATTCCTATTACAAACTGATTCTCATCCTGAGGAAGTCCACATTCCTTCTGCAGTTCGATCTTGTTGATCTTCTTGAGCTGTCTGAAGTTATCCACGCTGTAGTTCTTATATACCTGTGGATCTGTTGCAGGATTCCATACCTCGTAATCTATACCGTTGACAATGCCCCAGAGTGACTGCCATCTGGCACTTAAGAGCCCGTCAAGTCCCTCTCCATAATATGGAGTCTGTATCTCCTTGGCATATGTGTTACTTACCGTTGTTATCTTATCTGCATATACAAGTCCGCCCTTAAGCATGGAAGCATCCTTCTGGATCTCCAGCTTGTCCGGTGTAAATACATAATCAGGGAGTCCTGAATACTCCTGAATGGTCTTTATATCCCACTTGCCCTGGAACTGGAGATTATGAATAGTCATAACAGACTTCATGCTTGTATAGAACATATCTCCTGCAAACAGAGTCTTGAGATATACAGGCACAAGTCCTGCCTGCCAGTCATGACAGTGAAGTATATCCGGCTGGAAACCGATCGATGGAAGGATCGAAAGCGCTGCCTTTGAGAAATAACAGAACTTCTCGATATCCCACTTTACATCACCATAAGGTGTAAATCCGTTAAAGTAATACTCGTTATCTATGAAATATACCTTGACACCCTCATACTCCAGATACATAACGCCAACATAATCATTCTTGTAACCGATGTCCATATAAAAATGCGTTATATACTGCATCTTCTCCCTGTACTTGTTCGGAATACAGAGATAATTCGGCATGATGACTCTCACATCATACTCGTTCTTATCAAATATCTTTGGCAGTGTTCCAACTACATCCGCAAGACCACCCGTCTTTATAAATGGCACACACTCTGATGCTATATATGCAACCTTCTTCATCAAATAAACCCTCCATAACATTTAGACATTAAATCCTTGTACATTATATCACACGGGTATCCATAATTCAATAAATCAGTGTATCTATATTGTTGCATTTGCCACATTCCGCTGATATACTTTTAGCATGCAGCCGCACGCAGATACGGCTGGATCACAATCCAGAAAACAGGAGATTTTCAATGTTAGACATCACCATCACCGAGACCAGGGACTTCGTGAAGAAGCTTCTGATGGACAATACATTTGACCGTTTTCTCGCCATGGAGGCATTTGTAAAAAGCGGGATAACATACAGCTTTGACGGAAGGGTAAACAAGGATTTCTATGACAAGGAGGAGCTGGAGCTCATGGCTTCCACATCCTACGCCTCATGGGAGTCCATAAAACCACATGTATATAATGTTATAAGAGGAAAGAAGCTGCCACTGAGCTTCAAGATAGTGCTCGTGCTCTCCCAGCCGGACATCATGGATATGCTTGAGAAGAACCATCTCACCATACCTGTATCTGATGTGGCAAATCTCACCTTGAACGTCTACTATGACGGCATGAGCATACAACTCACATCCATGGCGACCCAGAACATATTCACCATGGATAAGACCCTTGAGCATGTGTGGGATGCGGAGATCAGGGATTTCCTGAAGACTGCCGGAATATATTTCACCGAAAGCTGATTTTTTGAAGAAATTTAATATGATTTTTGAAGATCCGGCACCTCATCTGATGCCGGATTTTTTTACGCGCCGCCCCTGTTAGCACTCATTTTGTCTGAGTGCTAATTTTTTCTTGACTTTAGTTCCCAGCTGATTTATCATACCTTTTAGCCTGATGTGTCAGTGTACATTTCTATTAAGATTGAACACAGATCGGGGATGACACATCTTTCATTGAAAACCATTATATTTTAAGGAGATGTATACAATTATGAAGAACGGAAATTTATCGATCAACAGTGAAAACATTTTCCCTGTCATCAAGAAGTGGCTGTATTCAGACCACGATATATTTGTCAGGGAGCTTATATCAAACGGCTGTGATGCCGTTACAAAGCTTAAGAAGCTGTCTCTTATGGGCGAATTTGACGAGCCGGATGAGCCATATCGTATAGATGTGGCCACAAGTGCCAACGACAAGACCATCACATTTACCGATAACGGTATCGGTATGACTGAGGAGGAGGTTGAGAAATATATCAACCAGATCGCTTTCTCAGGAGCCGAGGCATTCCTTGAGCAGTACAAGGACAAGGCAACAGAGGAACAGATCATCGGCCACTTCGGACTGGGCTTCTACTCCGCATTCATGGTTGCCGACAAGGTCACCATCGAGACAAAGTCATACAAGGACGGCGAGGACGCTGTATACTGGGAGTGCGAGGACGGCCTTGAATACTCCATGAAGAAGTGCATTAAGGCTGACCGAGGTACTACCATCACCCTTTATCTGAACGAGGACAGCTATGAATTTGCAAATGAATACAGGATCAAGGAGGTCATCGACAAGTATTGTTCGTTCATGCCTGTTGAGATCTACTACACCAACGCAGACGAGCCACAGGAAGATCCTAAGGATGCTACTGTAGACGTGGATGCAAAGGAAGTCAGCGACACAGCAGATAATGCTGAGGACAGCAAGGGCCCAGACGCAGACGATACAAAGACCGAGGAGAAGAAGCCTGAAGCTCCTAAGCCACTCAACACCACTACCCCACTGTGGGCAAAGCATCCAAACGACTGCACCGACGAGGAATACAAGGAGTTCTACAGAAAGGTATTCCACGACTACAAGGAGCCTCTGTTCTGGATACACCTGAACATGGACTACCCATTCAACCTGAAAGGTATCCTGTACTTCCCTAAGATCAATACACAGTATGACAACCTTGAGGGAACGATCAAGCTGTACAACAACCAGGTATTCGTCGCCGACAATATCAAGGAAGTAATTCCTGAGTTCCTCATGCTCTTAAAGGGATGTATCGACTGTCCTGATCTTCCACTGAACGTATCACGTAGTGCGCTTCAGAATGACGGATTTGTCAAGAAGATCTCAGACTACATCACCAAGAAGGTTGCAGACAAGCTGTCCGGCATGTACAAGACACACAGAGAGGACTACGAGAAGTACTGGGATGACATCAACCCATTTATCAAGTTTGGTTGTCTGAAGGATCTCAAGTTCCTCGACAAGATGAAGGACTTCTGTATATACAAGAATCTCGCGGGCAAATATATAACTCTCCCTGAGTATCTTGAGGCTGGAAAGGAAAAGTATGAGAACAAGGTATTCTATGTAACCGATGAGCAGGCTCAGTCACAGTACATCAATATGTTCAAGGCTGAGGGCATGGACGCGCTGATCATGACACAGACCATCGACAGCCCATTCATCACACTGCTTGAGCAGAAGAATGAGAATGTTCACTTCTACAGAATAGACGCTGAGCTCTCTGACAACTTTGTCGGCGAGGAGCTCTCCGAGGAGACTGCAAAGGAATACAAGGATAAGCTCACAGCTACATTTGAGAAGGCTCTCGACATGAAGAACCTGAATGTAAAGGTTGAATCCCTGAAGGATGAGAATACATCTTCTATCCTCACCCAGCCTGAGGAGACAAGACGTATGCAGGAAATGATGAAGATGTACGGCATGGCCGGTATGGATCCATCAATGTTCGGTCAGGGCGAGGGCGAGACACTAATCCTGAACAGCAACAACAAGCTTGTTAAATACGTTCTGGACAACCCTGACAGCGACAACACAGCTACGATCTGCTGCCAGTTATATGATCTGGCCGTACTTGCCAACCGTCCACTGTCAGCAGAGGCAATGACCAAGTTCATCGCAAGAAGCAACGAGATCCTTGGAATACTTACAAAGTAATATAATCTGTCTGCCGGTTTACGGCAGCAGATCCTAATGGATAACTAACACAACAAAAAGCAGCAGCCCGATATGTCTTTGATAGCATATCAGGCTGCTGCTCTTTTATTCTATTCCACTCCCTAGTGGGCAAGTATCTCCACTCCATGTTCTGTCATAACCAGTGTGTACTCCCACTGTGCCGATGGTGAGCCATCCTCCGTGTAGATAGTCCAGCCGTCATCTGCATCCTGATATACATCAGGGCCGCCCATGTTGATCATAGGCTCAATGGTAAACACCATTCCCGGAGCAAGCACATAATCCTTGCCAGGCTGTCCTATATGACTTACATAAGGCTCCTCATGAATTGCAAGACCTACTCCATGGCCACCTATCTCACGGACAACCGAATAGCCCTGCTCCTGTGCAAATTTGTTGATGGCATATCCTATATCTCCTATGGTCACATATGGCTTGCTGCACACCTCAACACCTATATCAAGAGCCTTCTTTGTATCTTCTACAAGCTTCTTCCATGCGGGATCAACATTTCCCAGCATGAACATTCTTGATGAGTCTCCGAAATATCCCTTGTACTCTGTTGTACAGTCGATATTAACTATATCTCCATCCTGGAGAATAATGTCATCACTTGGAATGCCGTGGCATACCACATCATTTACCGATATACACACACTCTTAGGATATCCCTCATATCCAAGACATGCAGGAATAGCGTCTATGGACTTTGTATAGTTATAGATAAGGTCATCCAGCTCTCTGGTAGACACTCCTATCTTGACAAATGGAGTTATGTAGTCGAGCACAGATGTGTTGACCTTTGAAGCCTCCCTGATTCCCTCGATCTGCTCTGCGTTCTTGATCATCGCATGTGTAGGAATCTTGAATCCTCTGTTCTTCATATCCTCAAGCTTATCGTCAAGAGCCAGGTGACAGGTCTTGTATTTCTTACCACTTCCGCACCAGCACATATCATTTCTACCAAGTTTCATAATTAACCTCTTTCTTTATTGCATAATATTTTCATTACATACCTATGGTATTAGCCACAAATACTATAATACGTTTTTGAGAATAATTCCACATTTTAATATGATAAATATTGTCAATTATACTCGTCTATCCCCAGATACCTGGCAACATATGTATAATACCCCGACTCTGTTATGTTGTCAGCTGCTGTAAATTTATCCGCGACATATAGCTGCATCGCAATGAAACTGTCATCCGATACCTCCGCACCCGTGTGGGATGTCAGCGTGTCCGTGACTGCGTTATATTCAAATGCATCCGTTATAAAGCTTCTGTCCGGGAACAGCACCAGTCCTGTACTGTCTGACAGGATATCCCTTCCTATGATGAGCCTCGAATCATAATCCACTCCCATGAGATTGAGCATGGTCGGCAGGATATCTATACTGCTGCACACCTTGTCAACTCTCACCGGCTTCTCCATCGACGCCGACCATATGACAAGTCTGCTCCTGTACGCCTCAAGACTGTTTTCAAAGTTCTCCCCTGCCAGTTCATCCACAACGTCCATATTGTCATACGGTACATGATCCCCCGCCAGGACGATAACAGTATTGTCCAGCAGCCCCTTCTTCTCAAGTCTCTTCATCATATATTCAAGCATCTTTTCCGTTTCGTACTGGGATGCCAGATATGCCTTTGTCGTATCCAGGACATAGTTAAGGTCACTGACCACAGCCTTGTTCTTCTCCGCCATGGCATTTGCCGCACCGTATCCATATGGCACATGACCGCTGACCGTCAGATAGTACAGGTGGAACGGCTGCGTCTCTGTATACTTGTCAAATGTCTCCTCCATCATGACAAGATCCGACTGAGGCCACATGTCCTGCCCGTTCTCGTCAGTCTGGTACTCAAGCCCATTACCGCTGGCTATCCACTCGTATCCCAGCGCCGGATGGGTGATATTCCTGTCATAATATGTATAGTCGTTGTCATGGAATCCGTAACAGCTATAGCCGAGTCTCTTGAGCGTATTCGCCATGGAAAACAGCATGCCATTCTCATTGTCGGCAGCCCTGCACATACTGAGGTATGAACCGTTCTTAGTCGGGCTTCCCATCAGGTTTGCATACTCTCCGCCTAATGTTGAACCGTACCATAGCGGCTGATAGTAATTTTCAAAGACAAAGCCCTCGTCCGCAAGTTTTGACAGTGTAGGGAACAGACCGGAATCAAGCGCATAGCCTGAGAACCCCTCCGCAGTTATCCATATGACATTATAGCCCTCGAACATACCTGTATATTCATTCTTATTTGTCGGGGGTATATTTGCAAAATATTCGCTGAGCGATGAAACCGCATCATTTCCCGCAAGGTCATTTATGGCATCAAAATCCAAATCCAGGACATTCGGGGATGTGTCGATCACAACCTCCTCTGTGGTCGCTTCCGCGACATCCACCGTCTCGGTGGTAATCTCCTGCATCGTTGTGCTCTCTGTGGAGGCAAGTGAGTCGATATCGACCTCACCACCCGAGGCAAAGTTTATCCTGCTCTGTGCTGAGCTCTTGCCTGCGATACCCTCTCTGACATCCACCACAAAACTCTCCATGACGCCGAGCTTTTCAATAGAGAGATCAACCGATGTATATTCCTTGTATAAATTGTACGGACTGTACACATCCGAGTTCACAGCCCACATCACAAACAGTGTTGTGGCATACACCAGAGCTGTTCCGGCGGCACCTATGAGGTTCACCCACCACCTTCTCCTGTCAAATGCCATAAATGTCCATATGCACACGATCATTATGAGCACCGGGACAGCCAGAAGAATAACGTCCACTATCTGTGCCTTTATATTGGATATGACCGTGTCCGCATTGTCCACAGCCTGATTGCCGAATTTTATGGTTCCAATAACAGACAGATAGTTGTTGAAGACAGAATGATATACGTACTGGGCGATGAAGATCACACCCGTAAACAACGTGAACAGCGTTGCAAGTATCTTATTGATGACCGGCGGAAAAAATCCTGTCAGCACGCCGAACACGCCTCCCGCCACCACCGCAAATGCTATTATAGCGGCTATGTTTCCATCATCCAGGCTGAAATTCATGCCGTGAAACAGCAATTCATAATACAGGATCAACACAGTGAACAGTATCCACCCCGACCATTTTCTGAAATATTCCCTTACATCCCCAAACATCGCCTTAAAAAACTTTATCATACGTTGAAATCTCCCATATAAACAAAAAAAATAAAGATATGGCCCTTAACTCCATATCTTTATTTTATATAATATTTTAAGACTTTTTACAATATTTTAAGATATATTATATCTACTTTACACCGTACTGATCGTAGTAAGCGTCGATAGTGGCCTTAAGGGTGTCATCTATGATAACTCTTCCCTTATACTCTCTGTTGTAAAGATGCTCCACTACCTCTGCCATTGTTACGATAGCTGTTGTCTTGATTCCGTAGTTCTCCTCGATCTCTGTCAGCGCACTCTTCTCGCCCTGGCCTCTCTCCATTCTGTCTACTGAAACCACAAGACCCATGACATCCACGTCGCCCTGTGCCTTGATGATAGGAAGTGTCTCCTGAATAGATGTTCCGGCTGTTGTGACATCCTCGATGATGACAACCTTATCGCCATCCTCTATAGGACTTCCAAGGAGTATTCCCTTGTCGCCGTGATCCTTTACCTCTTTTCTGTTTGAGCAATACTTGATGTCCTCATCGTACATCTCTGCTATGGACATAGTTGTCGCAACTGTGAGAGGTATTCCCTTGTATGCAGGACCAAATAACACATCAAAGTCCAGACCAAACTCTGCATTTATAGCCTCAGCATAATACTCGCCAAGCCTCTTGAGCTGGGCACCTGTTCTGTAAAAGCCTGTATTGACAAAAAATGGTGTCTTTCTTCCACTCTTTGTAACGAAATCTCCAAACTTGAGTACGTTACAGTCAATCATAAATTCGATAAATTCCTTCTTGTACTGTTCCATGTCTCTGCGAATCCTCCTGTTTTCAGGCTTTTTTGCCCTTTTTCTTACACATACTACCATAATCCATATAAAGATTCAATTATTTATTGGTGTACGGCTGTGATATGCCTCTTTCCCTGCACATCTCCACATACTTTTCTTTCTCCAGCGGCCTGCTGCACAGATACCCCTGTATACAAGCCAGTCCCATGCTGCTGAGCGCATCCGCCTGATCCTCGGTCTCCACACCCTCAGCTATACAGAACATTCCCAGTTCATTGCACATGTTTATGAGATGACACATAACCGTGCGATCCACCGGATTGACAGTTATGTCATTTATCATGCTCTTGTCGAACTTGATAATGTCAAATCCCATATGGGCAAGCATGGCGACATTTGAGTATTTTGTTCCAAAATCGTCCATCGCGATCCTGAAGCCCAGTTCATGTATATTGTTCGAAATGTTCACCAGAGTATCATGCTCCTGCTCACTGACCGACTCCGTTATCTCTATCTCGACCACATCATGCGGTATTCCGTACCTGTCAACCACTGCTGCTATCTGCTTGGCCACATTGCTCTCTATAAGCGACATTCTGGAAAAGTTACAGGATACCGGGATGTATGGCATTCCCTCTTCATGCCATTTTGCCAGATCTCTGCACACATTCTCAAGCACGTAAAAATCCACATATTTTACAGTTCTGCTCTTCTCAAGCCTGTCGATAACATCCGCCAAGTCATCATTTCCGGAATATCTTACAAGGGCCTCTGCCCCGCATATCTTTCCTGACGGATACAGCATCTTCGGCTGATAAAGGACATAGAACAGTCCTTCCTCAAGCTCCTTCTTCACCATATCCTTTTTCAGCGTATTCCACTTCACCGAATGACAGTCCTGCTGTTCATACCACCGCTGCTTCTCGGAATACAGGAGATTTGCCGCATGATCCTCCATCCTGCGGACATCAATATTGCAATCTGTCCAGACATAGCCACAGCATGCCGTGAACTCACCGTAGAGCAGATTTTCCCTGAGTCTTGAAGCGTATACATTGAACTTCAACTGCTCAATATTTTCACATATGATGATAAAGCTTTCATAGCCCATGCGGAACACCCTGTCGTCCGGGAACGTCTTCCTTATCCTTCCGACAAACTGCAGAATCACATCGTCCGCATAATCCGGTCCGAACATCTCCGCGATGCCCCTTATCTCATTGATATCCACAGCAACCAGTCCCAGACTGCTCAAATTCTTTCTGCTTCTTATATAGTCTATGTAACTGTTCCTGTTAAAGCATTTTGTCTGCTTATCATGGGTGAACTCAAACTGCTGATCCTCCTTCAGATGTCTCTGATATATCTCACTTCCGATAAAGGCAGCAAAGTTCTTCATGAGTCTTATGTTTCCATTATGCTTCTCCGGATTGAACACAAATACCCTGCCGAGCAGTTCATCGTCCACTATGATCGGAACCGCATACAGTGACCATATCCTGCTGTCACTCAGCATCCGTGCAAATCCTGTTTCAGGATTCCTTAATGGATGGGAACGGTTCACTATGAGAACCTCGTCCCTGAGGACTTCCTTCTCCAGTTCATCCCTCATTTTCTGTGTGACAAGAGCCTTCAGACCATCCTCTATCGACTCCTCGTCTGATGATTTCCAGTAATAAAGCTCCCCTGTGCCATCCTGTCCATACTCCACAAGGCAGGCGTTCTTGGAATTGTAGAAAGTTCCAATCACCTCGAGCAGACTGGTATATTTCTCCTCACTGCTCTGCTTTGAAGTTATATTCGCCATGAAATTGACAAGGGCATCCTCTATGTCATAGCTGTCCGCCAGAACCTGTGTTGTCTTATCTATATCAGACACGTCAACTGCAATCTCAAGCCGGCTCTTTCTTCCGTGCCAGTCAACTATCTTATCCTTCACCACATACAGTCCCTTTGCCTTGCTGTTGTAGTGATTCCATACATAGCTCTGTCCGGGAACCAGTATCTCATTAGAACAAAATGGGCACTGGTCATCACCGCCCTGGGTTATCTCAAAGCACTTTTTACCCTTGTAAGAATCGTCGTTCTCCGCAATTCCAAGGCTTCTCTTCGCCGCCTTGTTGAGGAAATACATCTCGTGGGTCTTCATGTCCGCAACATATGCTATACCAGATATCTCATCCAGCATAAGACCTTCGTCATCATTGTATGTATATCCGCTGTGATGCGAATCACATGAATGCATATCCGCTGAGTCGGCATAGTCACAGTAACGGTTCTTGCCGCCCCTCTTTGCCGCGTACAACGCCTGATCCGACTCGCTGTACAACAAATCAAATTCTATCCCATCCTCTATCCTGTGAACGCTTATTCCCACGGACATAGTGTGCGGAAGACTGCAGTTGATGGTGGTGAGTCTGGACTGTATATCATCAGCAAGCTTATACACATCCTCCCTTCTGTCGACGATCGGGATGAACAGTGCAAATTCATCGCCTCCCAGTCGTCCTGAGAATCCTCCGGCCGCCGAGGCAACTTCCTCAAGAGTCACAGCAACATCACACAGGAGATCATCCCCCGCATAGTGTCCAAATGCGTCATTTATATGTTTGAAGTCGTCAATATCCATGATATAAAAAGCGCAGAGCTCACCTGGGAATGACTCAAGCATATCTGTCACCTTGTGCTGAAATGTGACATGATTGTAAAGTCCCGTCAGAGAATCCCTCTCCGCCCTGAGTTGAAGCTCCTGACTTCTTATCTTCTCATCGTTTATGGAGTAATATTTTCCGAATATCTTGCAAACCTTTTTCTTGGAGTCCCTGAGAGGAACAAAGAGCACTCTGTACCACTCACATTTGCCTCCGCCATTCAGATCAAGGCGCAGATCACCCATCAGCCTGTCACAGCTATCCGCATCCGCATCAAGGATCTTTCTGAACATGCCGGTCACGGCGTCTCTGTCGTCAGCGTGGACTATCCTGTTAGTGTCGATGCCCTTATAGAAATTCTCATATTTCATGGTGGTGACCATCTCGCCATCCACGACCTTCTTATTTATCAGAGTATCCGTTGGGACATCGTACACGATTATGGACTCTCCGCTTCCCTGAAGTATCAGCCTGAGCATCTCAGACTGCGCCTTGTTCTCCAGCTCCGCTTCCATCTTGCTTGTCACATCGATAAACACCGCACACAGTGCGATAATTCCCTTTTTTATGGACATGACAGAAAGGCAGACCTGTATCCACAAATATCCCCCGGTATTCACATCCGTAAAGCGGATGTCACGCACCGTGGTCTTGTTACTCGTTATGGTCTCCAGGATCTGCTTCTTAAGGACAGACCGATCCTCTGGAATAGCCAGCATCACGTAGTCACTGGCATATCCACTCATCTGATCCTCGGTCACATTGAACAGCTTGTAAAAGCTTTTGCTCATGTACCTGACAGCCGGCTTATTCCCGTGAAGTTCAAATATACCCACACCGCCTGCCAGATTGTCAAGAGTCTTCTCCAGCATCCTTGCGTGATCAGATATCTCCTCGCTGAGCTCCTCATTTCTGCCAAGCGCCTCATCCAGTTCCATGCGGAGTTTTTGTGCATATCTTTCAATATCTATGTTATCTTCCATAACCCAACACCCCTTAAAACTCTTACAGAAGACTTATATCGTTCTATTTTACACAGCCTATCAGCTCATGGATATCGCTGATGGAATTCTTCTTCATATACTCCTCAATACCCTTTATGATCTCCACTGTTGCATAAGGATTGTGGAAGTTGGACGTTCCAACTGCCACCGCACTTGCGCCAACCATAATCATCTCAAGGGCATCTTCTGTGGTAGCCACGCCGCCCATTCCGATGATAGGAAGCTTTATTGCATTTGCCACCTGGTATACCATTCTGACTGCTATCGGATGGATCGCAGGGCCTGACACACCTGCAGTTTTATTTGCCACTGCAAATGTTCTTCTGTTCACATCTATCTTCATACCTGTCAGTGTATTGATGAGTGATACCGCATCAGCACCGCCAGCCTCTGCAGCTCTGGCCATCTCTGTTATGTCTGTGACATTCGGACTCAGCTTCATGATGATAGGCTGCTTTGCCGCTGCCTTGACTGCCTTTGTTATATCGTAGAGCGCATCCGGCTGCTGGCCAAATGCGATTCCGCCCTCTTTTACATTCGGACATGACACGTTGATCTCAAGCAGATCCACATCACAATCGCCAAGCTTCTCAACGCAGTCAACATAGTCCTCCTTGGACTTTCCACACACATTTACAATGATCTTTGTATCATAATCCCTGAGGAATGGTATATCTCTCTTCTTGAACACATCGATTCCAGGATTCTGAAGTCCTATGGCATTCATCATGCCGCCGTAAGTCTCAGCTATACGTGGTGTCGGATTGCCCGGCCATGGCACATTTGCCACGCCCTTGGTGGTTACTGCACCGAGCTGTGAAAGATCCACGAACTCGCTGTACTCCATGCCTGAGCCAAATGTTCCTGAAGCTACTGTTATTGGATTCTTGAGAGTCACACCCGCTATATCCACTGACATATTGATCTTATCTGACATTACAGCTCCACCTCCTCAGCGTAGAATACAGGTCCATCCTTACAGATCCTTCTGTTGTGCACCTGTGAATGCTCATCTATATCCTTTGTCTTGCATACGCAGGCAAGACATGCGCCCACGCCGCACGCCATCTTCTCCTCCATGGATATCTGGCACTCGATGCCCTTCTCCATGGCGTATGCCTTGATTCCCCGAAGCATAGGAGTAGGGCCACATGCATATATGACAGCACCGTCCACGCCGTATTCCTTTATGGCATCTATTACGTTGCCCTTCACACCGTGCTGTCCATCCTCAGATGACATATACACCTGTGCGTATGGCTCAAATTCCTCGTTCAGGAATATCTCATCCCTGTAGCCGAGCACGACTGACTTCTCACAATCAAGCTCTTTTGCAAGCTGTAACATAGGTGGGATTCCTATACCTCCGCCTATCAGGATCGCCTTCTTGTCGGACTTCATGAAGCCGTTGCCGAGAGGCCCCAATATATCGACCGTATCTCCAGCCGCAAGCTGTGAAAATTCCTTTGTTCCAAATCCAACCACTCTGTATACAAGGCGGAGTGTTCCCGCCTCCCTGTCTATTCCGCAGAGGCTGATAGGTCTCGGGAGCATCTTGCTGCCATCGTGAGTATATACAGACACGAACTGTCCTGCTATAGCCTGTGAAGCTATCTCTGGAGCTTCAAGCACCAGACTGTATACATCTGTGGCAAGAGTCTCCTGACTGACCACCTTTGCTGTCATCTTAAGTTTGCCCATACTCTTCCTCCATAATCATTCTATTATCAGTGTACGGCGAACTACCTTGATCCGCCAAACACTTTCTGCTTTTTACGCATCAAGTGCGCCGTTGATATCCTCGATCATGTCAACTACTGCCTGTCTTGAGGCATCTGCATAGTTCTCAGCACCAAACTGTGCATACTTGTCCTGCTTGTAAGCAGCTATGATTCCTCTTGATGAGTTGACGATCGCACCGAGTCTGTCCTCATTGAAGTAGTGTACAAGGTCTGCAGCCTTACCCCCCTGTGCTCCGTAACCCGGAACAAGGATAAATGACTTTGGCATAACCTTTCTCAGCACCTTGCCCATCTCAGGGTATGTGGCACCGACAACAGCTCCAACCGCTGAATATCCTGATTCACCTACAACATCGCTGCCCCATTTGTCAACCATATCTCCGACTATCTCATAGAGTGGACGTCCATCCACAAGTCTGTCCTGGAACTCACCTGATGATGGATTGGATGTCTTGACGAGAACGAATATACCCTTGTTCTCCTCCTTGCACACATCCACAAATGGCTTGATTCCGTCTGTTCCAAGATACGGGTTTACTGTGATGAAATCCTCATCAAATCCAGCATATGTCTTGCTTCCCACCTGTACCTTTCCGATATGACCAACCGCATATGCTGTTGATGTTGAACCTATATCGCCTCTTTTTATATCTCCGATAACGACAAGTCCCTTCTCCTTGCAATAGTCAACTGTCTTCTTGAATGCCTTGAGTCCCTCGATTCCGAACTGCTCATACATGGCTATCTGTGGCTTAACTGCAGGTATAAGATCATATGTAGCGTCAACTATTCCCTTGTTGAACTGCCATATAGCCTCACCAGCGCCCTCAAGTGTCTCGCCATACTCTGCAAATGCAGCTTTCTGGATATGCTCCGGTACATAGT
>NZ_JBEHVV010000011.1:0-58157 GCF_040227395.1 Coprococcus sp. RTP21428st1_C9_RTP21428_210409 | reverse complement strand
TGTACAGGATAGGTGGGAGGCTAGGAAATGGTGACGCCAGTTGCCATGGAGCCAACCTTGGGATACCACCCTTACAGTACTGGGTTTCTAACCTGCAGCCGTAACCCGGCTGGGGGACAATGTCTGACGGGGAGTTTGACTGGGGCGGTCGCCTCCGAAAGAGTATCGGAGGCGCTCAAAGGTTCCCTCAGAACGGTTGGAAACCGTTCGAAGAGTGCAAAGGCAGAAGGGAGCTTGACTGCGACACCGACGGGTGGAGCAGATACGAAAGTAGGACTTAGTGATCCGGTGGTATAAAGTGGGATTGCCATCGCTCAACGGATAAAAGCTACCCTGGGGATAACAGGCTTATCACTCCCAAGAGTTCACATCGACGGAGTGGTTTGGCACCTCGATGTCGGCTCATCGCATCCTGGAGCTGTAGCAGGTTCCAAGGGTTGGGCTGTTCGCCCATTAAAGCGGTACGCGAGCTGGGTTCAGAACGTCGTGAGACAGTTCGGTCCCTATCCGGCGTGGGCGTAGGATATTTGAGAGGAGCTGTCCTTAGTACGAGAGGACCGGGATGGACAAACCTCTGGTGTATCTGTTGTTTTACCAAAGGCATGGCAGAGTAGCCAAGTTTGGCAGGGATAAACGCTGAAGGCATCTAAGCGTGAAGCCCCCCTCAAGATAAGATATCCCATCTTCGGAGTAAGACCCCTTGAAGACTACAAGGTTGATAGGCTTTGTGTGTAAGTGCGGTAACGCACTCAGCTGAGAAGTACTAATAGGTCGAGGACTTATCCTTAGAGGTTTCTAAGAGATAAGCTTTGGAGATACGCAAGTGTGCATGATATCTGCAAGGTGCAGAATCTAAGGCATACACAGTAAAGAATAAAGTTTACTTTGAAACAGTCGTTGGTTGTTAGATGGGGTTAGGTTACTAGCTTTCTGTGTGAAATTCTGAAGGTACAAAATAAAAGTACCGAGAAAATTTAACGCTGCAACAGGTGTTAAATTTTTTCTGTATATAGGGGATTGGTCAAATGGTATGATAGGGGTCTCCAAAACCTTTGGTGGGAGTTCGATTCTCTCATCCCCTGCTAAAAAGCCTTGAAAACTCAGTGTTTCAAGGCTTTATTTATATTAGTGGGAAGGAAAATGGCAAACTATGAAAAAGGAGAATGAACCACATTAATATAAAGGCAGTTCTATATATTTTATAGTGACTTTGGTGGAAAAATATGTAAAATATTATAATATAAAGTAAAGAGAAGAAGGGATTAATATGTATTACAATGATGTGCTTGATCTGATAGGGAATACTCCGCTTATGTGTCTGAAAAAGTCGACAGGATACAATATATTTGCCAAGGCGGAATTCCTTAATCCTGGTGGAAGTATTAAAGACAGGATCGCAAAAAACATGCTGGAGGTTGCAGAGAGTGAGGGAAAACTCAAGCCGGGAATGACTATTATAGAGCCTACGAGCGGTAATACCGGAATAGGGCTTGCACTCTGTGGTGTTCAGAAAGGTTATAAAGTGATAATTGTGATGCCAGAGAATATGAGTGAGGAGCGAAAGAAGGTTATCAGGGCATTTGGTGCTGAGCTGGTACTTACGGATCCGGTTCTAAGCATCGGTGGTGCTGTTGATAAGGCAAATGAGATAGCAGAATCTGATCCAGAGAAGTATTTCATGCCGCAGCAGTTTGTCAATCAGGCAAATCCAGATGCGCATTATCGCACAACAGCAGTTGAGATGTGTGAACAGCTTGGTCAGAAGATAGACATATATGTGTCTGGTGTTGGAAGTGGAGGTACTCTCCAAGGTATAGCTAAATATCTGTTGGAGAAAAATCCAGATACGAAGATTGTTGCCGTTGAGCCTAAGGGAGTGTCAGCGCTACATGGAGATGGCCCGGGAATCCATCAGATACAGGGAATAGGCGATGGATTTATACCGGATGTCCTGGATACATCACTGGTAACAGATGTAGTGGAAGTGGCGGATAAGGATGCCATTGAGATGGCGAGACGACTTGCCAAAGAACAGGGACTTCTTGTAGGTACGTCATCCGGTGCAAATGTATGGGCGGCTATGAAGATGGCAGAAAAATATGGGAAAGATAAAGTTATAGCCACAGTTATGGCGGACAGAGCTGAAAGATATTTCAGTGTAGGTTTATTATAAAATAGGAAATAAATTTATTTAGGGACATTTTCAGGAGATGCTATGTATGGTACAGTGGAAATGTCTCTATTTTATTGATTTAAATGTGTTATTTGAAAGAACGCAAAATATAAACCATGTAAGTATAAAGGAGAAAAAGAGATGGATATAAATGGGAAGATGACGGGAAAAAATGTGGTTAGCGAGGCACTTGCTGCATCGAGGGAATACGAAACTCAGAATGAAATAGATAAGAATGAGCGACCGTTGTTTCATGTGACTCCGCCTGTCGGTTGGATGAATGATCCGAATGGATTTTCTGTGTATAATGGTAAGGTGCATTTGTTTTACCAGTATCATCCGTACAGTACGGAATGGGGACCTATGCATTGGGGGCATCAGGTCAGTGACGATTTGATAAGATGGGAGCAGCTTCCTGTGGCGATTGCACCTGATACGATATATGATGCCGAGGGCTGTTTCTCAGGTACGGCCATTGAAAAAGATGGAGAGCATGTCCTGATATATACCAGTGTTATGAAAAATCCCAACGGTGATGGGGTATTGCAGAACCAGAGCATAGCGGTTGGTGATGGCGTTACATATAAAAAAATACAGAATAACCCGGTGGTGACCGGAGATATGCTGCCGGAGGGATTGAGCAGAGCGGATTTCAGAGATCCGAAGGCATGGCTTGAGGAAGGCAGATACTATATGGCTGCAGGCTGTGGGGATCAGGATAATAAGGGGCTTGTGGTATTACTTTCGAGCGCTGATATGGAAAGCTGGACATTTGAGAGTATCCTTGCACGGAATGAAGGTGATCTGGGCGGCATATGGGAATGCCATGATTTCTTCAAATTAGACGATCATCATGTACTTCTCGTATCGCCTACGGGAATGAAAGCAGAGGGATATGAATTCCACAATGGAAATAATTCTATCTATTTTGTTGGAGAATTTGATAAAGGTGAGAAGAAATTTGACGGTGGAGAGCCATTATCACTTGATTATGGAACAGATTTCTACGCGCCTCAGACTACACTTTTGCCGGATGGCAGAAGGATAATGATAGCGTGGATGCAGTCGTGGCATAATCTGTGGATACCCGGTGGACAGAAGTGGCAGGGAATGATGACGATTCCGAGGGAGATATCTCTGAAAAATGGATGCTTGATACAGAAGCCAGTGAGAGAGATAGAGAAGTATCATGCTAATATGGTCAGGTACTCAGATGAAGTAGTGAGTGGACGGCGTAGTCTGGAAGGTATAAGTGGAAGAAGTCTGGATGTGACATTTGTAATCACTGGAAACAAATACAGCAGATTTACCGTGAATCTGGCAAAGGGAAGCGGATATTATACTCGATTTATATATGACAGAGAAAATAATATAATAGAGATGGACAGGACATTTGCCGGATTTGAGAAAGATGTGGTGTGTATCAGAAGAGCCTGCGTGAAATCAGCAGAATGTTACGGGGATGTCAAGGGAAAGGTTGATGAACAGCAGGAGGCTCAAGATAGTATAAAGCTCAGATTTATACTGGACAGGAATTCGATAGAGCTGTTTGTAAATGATGGAGCTATGACAATGAGCACGGCGATATATACACCTATTGAAGCGGATGGAATAGAGCTGTTATGTGAGGGACAGGCAGTCGTGGATGTGGAGAAGTATGATATCATTTAATAAAAGATGATCTTGCTCAATTGTTTAGTTGTTGCACTGCCAGGCATCAGTCTGGCGGTTCTCCAGGTTTCAGGTGCCTCCGTTCCAACATTGAGATGACAAGGAAAGTTGTCAAAAGTTATTGACAACTTTCCTTGTCATTTGTTATACTCAATTGTAAAAGAAATGACAACTATAGTTGTCATTTGGCATATATAATATATATAGCTTGAATTTGGAATGGGATTTTAGTGGTAAGAATTAAAATGGAGTTATGAGGATATGAGGGAAAAGCAAGGTGTAAATAAAAAGGACAATCTAAGTGAAAATGGCATGGATAAAGGTAATAAGAAATCTACCTGTGAAACACTACAAGCTATGTTTGAGGGCATGATCGTCTCCCAACCAGTGGACAAATTGAAGACGCAGGTCAAGGGGTATTCCGTGACAATGATCACAGAGAGAATGTTAAAGAAGAACAAGCTGGGGGATGTTATTGCTGAGATCTGTGATATGACTGAGCTTGAGCGCGAAATCCGCCAAGGTCTGGAAAAGGGACTCCCTGTGTATGGTTTCTTCAGAAACAAGCAGATGTGGAGCTGCTTTATCTTTGATAAAGAAGATATTGCCAGGAGTGAGTTGACGCCTGAACCTGAAAGTGGCAAGGATGTACTCAGTATATACAAGCTTAGAAAGTATTACATTCATCCTGAGGTGGAGTATCTGGCAGATGACATGATGGAGGTTGCCCACAGCAATGTGTATCAGAATGTGATAGATGTATTTGGAGATGGGAAGAGTGATGGATTCTTTTTGAGGGATAAAATATATGTGTGTAAGCGCGATAAAACCACTGGCGCACCACTTGGAATTATCATAGGTGTTGCACTTGGTATAGTGTACGGAATGCTGTTTGACAATTTGGCGCTTGGAATTTCCATTGGATTCTGTTTTGGAATAAGCTTTTCCATGATATGGGGGACATCCACACATAAGTATGCAGAGCATGGGCTGGCAGACAGAGCAGAAGCTGAAGATGCGGACAATGTAATAAAAGGATTGGGCTCTGATGGAGAGGACGGCATAAACAGATAATGGACCTGATTATGATGACAATACAGATTAACAAGCTGGAGGTGATATAGATGCCGCTGTACAACAGGCTGAAGGAATATCGGGCGAAGCTGGGAGTAAACCAGCAGGAGATGGGAGCGTTGGTGCAGACCTCGAGGCAGACGATAAGTCAGATAGAGAGGGGAGATTACAGTCCATCGGTGACTCTGGCACTCAAGATCGCAAAGGTGTGTGGTGCCAGTGTGGAGGATATATTCCAATACGAGGATGATAAGGAATGATTCCTGACATATGGATAAGGTCGTGTTAATTCATAGAATGAAAAGAGGATATGAGATGAAGGATACTGATAAAAAAGTGAACAAGAAAAGTAATCTGAAGATATATATAATATTTGCGGTCATGATCCTGGCAAGTCTGCTGGGAGGTTTCCTGGCGGGAAGGCTTGCCGCGGTGAACAAGGACACATTGGATGGGATCAACTGGGATCATATATGGTGGATAACAGCTGATACGCTGCCTATAGTATATGGTGTGCTCATGCTGGCGACGTTTGTGGTGTCATTTATCATGTATGGGAAGATAAAGAGGATGATCAGAGGCTGGGACGGAGAGAACGAGGATGTGATAGTGGATATAGAGAGTCGGATCACGACTGCCTCATATCTCCCGTGTGTCATCGTGTTCGTTGGACTTGTGTTGTTTCCGGTGTGTATATACGCTGTGGACAGGACGTACAGTGATGGGCGTGGCACATTCCTGACAGTGCTGTCCGAGCTCATATTTCTGATATCTATGGCACTGTATTGTGTGGTTGAAAAGCTTGTCATCGATGAAGAGAAGAAGCTTAACCCGGAGAAAAGCGGAAATATATTCGATATGCATTTTCGCCGTGACTGGGAGAACACATCGGACGAGGCTGAGCTTATCATGATAGCCAAATCCTCCAAGAAGGGATTTATGACTGGAATTAAGGCAGGATTTGTCATGTGGATACTTACGTTTATGAGCATGTTTGCATTTGACACAGGCGTGATGCCAATAGTGGCTGTTGGACTTGTGTTGATTGTAATGTATGTGGCTTATTGCAGAGAGTTTGTGAGACTACAGAAATAAAATAAATATATGTGATATAATGGCGGATGGCTGTATGACAATTGCAGGGCATTCGCCTTTTATTGTATGACACGGTCCTGAGATTTTTCATTGCCATACATATATATAAATGACCAGAAGGCAGAAAAATATAAAAAAATAGAGATGTAGGAATAGAGCTGTACTATTTTGGACAATAATATCTATGCGATGGGATGAATTTTAATCGAAAGGAGTATTGCTATGATATTAAAGGAAAAAGAGAAAACAGTTATCCAGGATCTTCAGACACAGGAGAAGTCCTGTGTGGAGAAATATGGAAGATATGCGGAGCAGGCGAAGGATCCTGAGCTTAAGAATCTGTTCCAGACTATACAGAAGGAAGAGCAGAAGCACTATGATTCACTTACCCAGGTGCTTGACGGACAGGTTCCACAGTGTGACTGCAATGACAGCGATGGAAAAGATTATGAGCCAAAGCAGACATACAAGATGATGGACGATTCCGAGGATAAGAAGAATGATGAGTTCCTTGCAACAGACTGTATTGGAACAGAGAAGCTTGTGTCAGGCGAGTACAATGGAGAGATATTTGCATTTGGCGAGAGCGCGGTGAGAAAGCTTCTGGCGGATATACAGATCGAGGAGCAGAATCATGCGGAGATGCTCTACAAGTATAAGGTCGCAAATGGAATGGTGTAGGGAAAAGCTTACACAAGGGAGCATAAATTGTAAGGAGGATATGTATCACATGTGGTATATATCCTCTTTTTTGTTGCAATGATTCGTTAAAGCAGCTAGTGAAAACTCTTTGTTTTGAATTGAGGTTTTATGCGGGGATGTATTCACAAAACGGATGACAAAATGTAGAATGTTATTATGCATTTTGGAAAAAGATAGCTAAATTTTAATAGGATGTATATAGGCAGGGATAACATTTTCAGAGAGGAGAATGTGACGTGAAAAGAAAATTTTACAGTGTACTGTATGTAGCAATATTTGCATTGCTGATGTCCGGGTGCAGTATGTCAGGAATTGCGGATGGCAGCAGGTCCGCGGTAAAGGGATATGAGAAGGAGACTGTAGAAGATACCTCAGAATCAGAGAATACCACAGCTGCGGAGAAAAAAGATAACACCGGCAACACGTCACCTGAAAGCAGTGCGGCATCATCTGAGAATATTGCAGATCAGCAGGCTTCGAGCATGGAGATTGCTGATATTCCCATATATTCGGGAGAGGCATATTGTGAGATAAATGGCAATGTGCCTTATTTCAGTGAGGATGAGATGGTGACGGAGGCATTTGAGAATTACAGCGATCTGGACTTTCTTGGAAGATGTGGAGTTGCCTATGCCAATATCTGTAAGGAGATTATGCCAACGGAGGAGCGCGGCGAGATAGGTATGATAAAGCCTTCAGGGTGGCATACAGTTAAATACAATGATCGTATAGACGGCAATTATCTGTATAATCGCTGCCATCTGATCGGATATCAGCTTGCCGGGGAGAATGCAAATGAAAAGAATCTGATAACTGGAACCAGATATCTGAATGTCACTGGCATGCTGCCATTTGAAAATGAGGTAGCTGATTATGTGGAAAGTACTGGAAATCATGTGCTTTACAGGGTTACACCTGTATACGATGGAGACAATCTGGTTGCGTCCGGAGTGCAGATGGAGGCGGAGTCCGTGGAGGATAAAGGCGCAGGAGTAAGTTTCAATGTGTATGTGTACAATGTACAGCCAGGCGTGATAATCGACTATGCTACAGGGGACAGCGAAGCGGATCCGGATTATGTGGTGCCGGGAGAGAATGCCAGCACTAAAGTATCAGAGGAAAAAGGAGATGATGACCAGACAGCAGAAGCTGGAATGATCGGAGAAACTCAGGATACGGAGTCAGATATTGGCAGTGATACATCGGAGATCCAGAAGGAGTCTGCGGATGAGGATACATACATAGTCAACACCAACACCGGTAAGTTTCATAAGCCATCATGCAGGAGTGTGAAACAGATGAAGGAAGCGAATAAATCTGAGAGAACGACCACAAGGGACGAGCTTATATCTGAGGGATATGCACCTTGTAAGAACTGCAATCCGTAGTTGGACTTTGCTTGGGATTCTGATACACTCAGAACAAATTACGAGAGAGCTTCATCGGATAGTGACCGCAGTTAAGAAAGATGGAGAGGTAGGTCTTGAGTATATGAAGAGTGTGGAGATAGAGAAAAGAATAAGACAAGAGAGCAGAGAAGAAGAGAGAAAAACTAATTAGACAATCACTTGATATCGTATTGTATATCAGGTGGTTGTTTTTTATAAGGGTAAAGCGCATATTTTATCAAAAATTTGATATGGCTGAAAAATTATCAAAACAGCACTTGACAACAGGGAGATTATATATAAAATATAACAGTGTAATATAACACTGCTATATTTGCGCGTGTCTGATGGTTGGTATGGCACTTGCATTTGGAATCTGTTTCGGTCAGAAGCGAGGCACATTAAACGGGAGAGGAGTCTTTATGACAGAAAAAGCAGAGAACACAAGACAAAATATTTTGAAAACAGCACTGAATCATTTCCTTGAGTATGGATTTGCAGGGGCATCGCTCAGAAGCATTGTGAAAGATGCCGGACTTACAACAGGTGCATTCTATAAATATTATCCTACAAAGGAGGCACTTTTTGATGCACTGATAGATCCGTATGTGGATGAGCTGTATGGGATATATGACAGCGTGCTTGAGGAGTTCCAAAGTCTGCCTCCGGAGAAGCAGACAGAGAATATGGCAAGCGCATCCGGAAACGGAATGGATCAGATGGTTAATTATGTGTATGATCATTATGATAATTTTAAACTTCTGCTGCGGTGCAGCGACAATGAGAAATACGGAGATATGATACATAATCTGGTAGGCCGTGAGATGAGATCTTCAAAGCAGTATGTGGATGAGATGCACAGAGCCGGTATAAATGTGCCGGACATAAGCGACAGCCTTTGTCATATGATATATAGTGGCTTTTTTTCGGCGATATTCCAGATCATAGAACACGACATGGATCGTGAGACTGCGATAGAGAATGTCGGCAAGCTCAAGAAGTTCTACACCGGAGGCTGGGAGAGACTATGGAAGGTGCAGTTTCCGGAGTAGTCAGTAGGTATGCGGCAAGGTAAAATACCGAACCGCATAATTTTAAACTATGAGGTTAGGCGAAACTAATGCAAATAAGTGAAAACGAACAAGTTTTTGCTCAAGATATAAGGAGGAGAAAAAGTGGAAGAAAAAAAGAAATCAGCGGTGAGCTGGGTCCTCACATGGGCGGGGCAGAAGAAATCATCCTATGTGTGGAGCGTCATTTTGGCGGTTATCAATGTAGTATTCAAGATAGTTCCGTATTTCATCATTGCGGACGTGGTCAGGATGTTCCTTGACGGGGATAAGGATCTCAGGGAATATATGGTGAAGGCTCTTATCATAGCGGGATCATTTATACTTGCAGAGCTTTGCCACAGCGTATCAACGGCATGTTCCCACAAGGCGACATTTACCGTGCTTGCAAATATCAGAAAGTCATGCTGTGACAAGCTTGCAAGGGTGCCGCTTGGATATGTGAAGGACACTCCATCGGGATCATTCAAGAACATCATGGTGGAGAGAATAGACAGCATAGAGACGACTCTGGCACATGTTGTGCCTGAGTTTACATCCAACCTGCTGGCGCCTATCATTGTCATTGTGTATTTTTTCATGGTTGACTGGAGACTGGCGTTGTTCTCATTTATCCCGATAGTCGTTGGATTTGCAACGTACATGGGCATGATGATCGATTTCCAGGAGAACTACAACAGGACAGTTGAGAAGACCAAGGCGCTGAACGACGCAGCAGTGGAGTACATAGATGGAATTGAGGTCATCAAGGCATTTGGCAAGACAGAGAGCTCATATGCCAAGTTCACAAAGGCGGCAAAGGAGAACGCAGACTCGTATATCAACTGGATGAAGAAGTGCTCATTCTTCCAAGCAGCCATGTTCGTCATCACACCGTACACACTTGCAACGGTCCTTCCGATAGGTGCGCGCTATGTGTCAAATGGTTCGCTCACCACAGCGGATTTCGTTGTGTGTATCATCCTCTCACTTGGAATAGTCGGCCCGCTGCTCACCATCGGTTCATACACCGATGACTTAGGCAAGCTGTCGACAGTCATCGGAGAGGTGACAGGAATCCTGGAGCAGCCGGAGCTTGTGAGACCTGAGCGAACAAAGGCACAGCCGAAGGACAATGGAATAAAGGTTACAGATATTACATTTGGCTATCACGACAAGGAGATACTCCACGGCGTGAGCATGGATATAAAGGCGGGAACGGTAAATGCGATAGTCGGTCCGTCGGGAAGCGGAAAGTCTACAATAGCCAAGCTGATAGCTTCACTGTGGGATGTGAACAGCGGAAGCATAGAGATCGGAGGCGTGGACATAAAGGATATCGCGCTGGCGGATTTCAACGACAGGCTTGCGTATGTGTCACAGGATAATTACCTGTTCAACGAGACAGTCAGGGACAACATAAGACAGGGAAGACCGGATGCCACGGACGCCGAGGTCGAGGAGGTAGCCAGAAAGAGTGGTTGCTACGACTTCATCATGAACCTTGAGAACGGATTTGACACCGTGGTCGGCGGTGCAGGTGGACATTTGTCGGGCGGTGAGAGACAGAGGATATCCATCGCCAGGGCGATGCTGAAGGACGCGCCGATAGTTATACTGGATGAGGCAACAGCCTACACCGATCCGGAGAATGAGGCCATACTTCAGAGCTCTATCGCCAAGCTTGTGGCGGGTAAGACGCTGATAGTCATAGCCCACAGACTTTCCACCATCAAGGATGCGGATCAGATATTTGTGGTAAATGCAGGAAATGTGGAGGCTCACGGAACACATGAGGAGCTTCTTAGCAAATGCACACTTTACAGGGATATGTGGCAGGCGCACATCTCAGTCAAGGATACGGCAGGCGATGAAAAGGAGGGCGAGTAATATGTTTGGAGTATTAAAAAAGTTCTTCCTGTTCTCAGGTAAGGAAAATGGCCGCAAGTTCAAGCGTTCAATAGTGATAAGCCTGATAGATGCACTGGCATCGGCGCTGAAGATCCCGGCTATAATGTGTGTCCTCATGGGCGTTATAGAAGGAAAAGACCTTGGAAAATATATACTTGGTTCAATAGCCATCATGGCGGTATCGATCGTAGTTGGAATACTGTGCAAGATGTCGTCGACCGTGCTGCAGACAGAGGGCGGCTACACCACAGCGGCATTCAAGCGTATAGAGATGGCGGAGCACCTCAGATATGTGCCTATGGGATATTTCAATTCCAACAGCATAGGTGAGATCGCATCAGTAACGACAAATACCATGGAGAATCTGGGAGATGTGGCTACGAGAGTAGTCATGCTCACGACCCAGGGACTTCTCGAGACATCCATGATCATACTCATGATCCTGCTCTGCGACTGGAGGATCGCGCTGGTATCATTTGCAGGAGTTGCCATATTCCTTGTGATAAACACGGTGATGCAGAATGCCGGCAAGCAGGCATCTTCGGCGAAGATTGACTGTGACACTGAGCTCATAAACCAGATCATGGAGTACATACAGGGCATATCGGAGGTCAAGTCCTACAACCTCATCGGCAAGCAGACGAAGAGACTCAATGCGGCAAATGAAGCCTGCGTCAGGGCAAATGTAAAAATGGAGCTTGCCTATGTTCCATATCATTTCCTTCAGAGCGTTGTGACAAAACTCACCGGAGCTGCAATAATAGGTCTTTCGGCTTATTTCTATATAAATGGCAGCATGAGCGTTCTGTATGCTGTGGGTATGTCGATCGCGGCATTCATGCTCTACGGGGGCCTTGAGACCATGGGAACATTTTCATCACTGATACATGTGGTCAGTGTGTGCGTAGACAAGGCAAATGTAGTGCTCGGACTTGACACAATGGATATAGATGGAAAGGAACTCAATCCAGAAAATCACGATATAGAGGTTAAGAATATAGAGTTCTCTTACGACAAGAGAAAGATAATAGACGGAATCTCACTCACCATACCGGAGAAGACAACGACGGCGATCGTCGGACCATCTGGCGGTGGAAAGACAACCCTGTGCAATCTGATCGCCAGATTCTGGGATGTGGATTCGGGTGAGATAACCCTGGGCGGAACAAATGTTAAGGATTACAGCATGAACAGTCTCATGAACAACTTCTCATTTGTATTCCAGAATGTATATCTCTTTGCTGATACCATAGAGAACAACATCAAGTTCGGAAGGCCGGAGGCAACCCATGAAGAGGTTGTGGAGGCTGCAAAGAAGGCGTGCTGCCATGACTTCATCAGCAAGCTTCCTGACGGTTACAACACTGTGATCGGTGAGGGCGGTGCAACCCTCTCAGGCGGTGAGAAACAGAGAATATCCATAGCCCGCGCCATCATGAAGGATTCACCTATCATCATCCTTGACGAGGCGACTGCAAATGTCGATCCTGAGAACGAGAAGGAGCTTACTCTTGCAGTGGACGCTTTGACAAAGGAGAAGACGATCATCATGATCGCCCACAGACTCAAGACCGTAAGACATGCGGATCAGATAGTAGTGGTGGATCAGGGAAGAATAGCCCAGAAGGGAACCCACGAAGAACTCATGAAGCAGGACGGAATCTACAGAAGATTTGTGGATTCGAGAGAACTGGCAGTTAGCTGGAAGATATAAGTGAAATGTATCCTGTGAAACACAGAAGACAGGTGTCAGATAATCGACACCTGTCTTTTGCTTTGGGATATTAGTTATCAGTTCGCAGCCTACTCAAAATCGTCCTCATCATAATCGCAGTCGCAGTTACAGCCGCCATCGCTGCAGTTGCCGTTGTATGAGCCAAATGTCTGGCTCTTTCTAGGAGAGCAGAGCATTCCGAGCACAAGCCCTGTGAGGAATGTGCAGATAGCGAAAAGCACGGCCTCTCTTGTTGAGTAGTCTTTATCCTTTACGACAACAGTGAATTTGTTCCATCCGTCTTTGATAGTTTTCATTGGTTTCATTGAAATCCCTCCTGATCATATTATATTGATAAATCCTGAATCAGGGAAAATCCCCCATCTGTAATGAATTTCCCTGAACAGTTAATTACATGATACATCAACATCACACATCAGTCCACCCCTGGGCAGGAGACTTGAGAACAAAATGAGATTTGTGGAAGTCGATCAGCCCATCAGTCTTCATCCTGCCAAGTTCAGTAGACAGTCCACTGCGATCCACGGACAGAAAGTCAGCGAGCTGCTGTCTGGAAAATGGTATGTCAAATTCGTTGCTGCCATGTCTGTGCATCTCCGATGACAGGTAGGAGAGCAACTTATCCCTGGTTGTTTTCTGACTCATGTGCTTTGATTTTTCGCCGAGCCTCAGGTTCTTGCCGGCGAGATCACGCAGGAGATTTCTTATCATCTGATTATGTCTGCCACATGTTACCGGGCAGGTGGTGAGCATTTTTTGAACATTCAGAAACAATACAGAACTTGCAGCTTCAGCATATACGCTGACGTCGAGTACGGAGCCAGGGGTACAGGCATATGATTCCGCAAACGTGTGTCCGGGCAGGATGGCAGACATGACGCTTTGACCCCCCCAGTAATCCTCCTGGATGACTATCGCTTTGCCTGTAAGCAGCAATCCTATATATTCTGTTGTGTTGCCAGCCATGAGAATACACTCATTTTTTTGGTATTTTTTGATGATTGCACCCAGACAGTCCAGTATGGAGTCAACGTCGTCGGCGATAATACCAGAAAAAAGACTGGATTTCAATAATGTGTCCATGTATTTGTTCATATTACCTCTTAGTGGGGACGCTACTTTTGTCACAAGGATTGTCCCTAGAAAGTATAACATTTTTATGTTGAAAATTCAACATACACAAATGCTCTGACTGAATATAATGACGTTAAAAGCAGGAAAAAGATTGGAGGAAATATATATGATAAGAAGAGTTATACAGATAGACGAGGACAAGTGTAATGGATGTGGAGCCTGTGCAAATGCGTGCCATGAGGGTGCTATAGGCATGGTAAACGGCAAAGCAAAGCTGCTCAGAGACGATTATTGTGATGGACTTGGCGACTGCCTGCCGTCGTGTCCTACAGGAGCCATAACATTTGTGGAGAGAGAGGCGGCTGCGTATGATGAGGCGGCAGTCATGGCAAACAAACAGGCAAGACTCGATGCAGAAAAATCCAGAAATATGGTTGGCTCAGGAGTGATGCATGAAAAAAGTCCGGCACACTCCGGTTGCCCTGGTTCCATGGCGAGAAGCATATTCAGGAGACCGGCAGCAGCTTCAGGTGAAGCAGTACAGGCAAGCTCATATGAACAGGCAGCAGTAGAATGCGTACAGAATACAACTGATAAAACAGTCAATCAGCAGGCGGGTGACATATATAATTATGAGCGCCCGAGCCAGCTCACACAGTGGCCGGTGCAGATCAAACTTGCCCCGGTAAATGCGCCATACTTTGATGGTGCAAAGTTGCTTATAGCGGCGGACTGTACAGCCTATGCCTATGCATCGTTCCACGAGAAATTCATAAAGGGACATGTGACTCTGATCGGCTGTCCGAAACTTGACAGTGTCGATTATTCAGAGAAACTTACAGAGATTATCAGGCGAAATGACATACAAAGTGTTACAATAGTCCGTATGGAGGTTCCTTGTTGTGGAGGACTGGAGATGGCTGCGAAGAAGGCACTTCAGGACAGCGGCAAGTTTATCCCATGGCAGGTTGCAACAATATCAATAGATGGAAGAATTCTTGACTGACATTCTCTTCACAGCACCATGAAAGGTAAAGACAATGGAAGATAAAATAAGAATTACAACTGAGACAGGCAGTCGTCTGGTCGGTGCTCTGATAGGGCTGGTGAGAGCCACTGATGGGATGATGCATGTGACTGATGATACAAATAACATAATAATAGAAGGTTTGCACATGTCTGATATTGCTCTTGGCATCTCTGATGCAGACATGAAGGCGATGATCGCAAGGGTGCATGCTGATAAGCATACAATTGTCCCTGACTGCAGTGTATGCGGTGCACCATGTGGCAGGACTGCAGATTATGACTGGGAGAGCGTGTACAGAGAAGAACGGACAGAGCACGAGGAAGGCAATAGAGATGGCAATGTGGCAGAGCCTTCTGTCATATCGGACGTGCGGATAGACATACTTTCCACACTTCAGAAGATATCCCACAGAGTGATCTCCGGGGAGATCAACGCAGATGGCGAGGTGAACTTCAGTGTGTGCAGGGCAGTATTTGCACTGGGGGAGAACTGGAGTGACGGCGAGCTTGAGAGAGTAGAGCGTGAGCTTGAAGATTTGTCAACCAACAACAGTATGTAACAATGGCACACAAAAATATAATACTTGAAAATAACAAGGCTTGGCGCATCACAGATGGAATAAAAGTGGTGCGCCTGTTAAAATTAATAAGAAAATACTTCATACTACAGGTATAAAGCCATTGCAAATACAATTATTCGGGAGTACAATAATCGGACGCATCAAATTAAATGATGAAAGAGATAATAACAGGAAAAGGTAACAAAAATGGGAAGTGCTGCTACGGGCTTTGTAAAAAATAATAAAAAGGTGACATGGAAAGAATTTGCCAGAATGCTGGCTGTGCTTGCTGTGCCTATTGCGATGCAGAATCTGCTGGCGACCACCGCTAGTATGGTTGATACCATCATGATAGGAAGTGAGGGCGAGATCGCCGTTGCGGCGGTTGGCGTGTGTGCACAGATAGGATCACTTTTGTTTTCAACATATTGGGGATTTGTCAGCTGCTCCCTTCTGTTCATGTCTCAATACTGGGGTGCCAAGGATCCAGAGGGAATGAACAAGGCATTTGGTCTGGCGATCATATGTGCGGGAATATTTGGAATAGCATTTGCGGTGGTGACTGTGGTTGCACCGGGGTGGATACTTGGAATATATACAGATAAAGTAGAGATCATAGCACTTGCGAAGCCATATATGAGAATAGTTGGATGGTCTTATCCGCTTCAGGTATTTGCCGCAATAATTACAGCACTCCTTAAGTCAACGGAGAGGGTGAAGGTGCCACTGGTATGCTCGGTCATCTCACTTTTACTCAACTTTTGTATAAATTTTGTGTTGATCTATGGTAAATTTGGTGCTCCCAAGATGGGAGTTGCTGGTGCGGCTATAGGTACACTGGTGTCTGGTATCGTGAACATAGCGCTGCTCATTCTGTATCTTGCAAAGAGCAGGCATGAGATAAAGTTCAGTGCGCGAAAGGCATTTGATATTGATATGGGATTTGTGAAGTCCTATGCGTCCAAGGCATTCCCGATCGTATGCAACGAGATCCTCTATGGCGTGGGCCAGATGATAATCAACGTTGTCATGGGACATCAGAGTGATTCCGCCATAGCCGCCATGGCTGCATTCCGTGTATGTGAAGGTTTTGTATATGCATTCTTTGGTGGCCTGGCAAATGCGTCCAGCGTCGCCGTGGGAAATGAAGTCGGTGCCGGTAATCTGGACAGGGGACTTTCCTATGCCAAGAGAGCTGCACTGGTATGTCCTGCCATCACATTCACAATTGTGCTCATCACGATGCTGCTGCACAATCCGCTGTTCGGATTGTTTGGACTCGGGGCTGAGGCGATGATGTACACAAAGTATATGCTTATAATATATCTGTTCTTCGGAGCAGTCAGAACATGCTGCTATATACAGAACGAGTGCTTCCGTGCAGGCGGTGAGGCCATCGTTGGAACAGTTATGGAGATCAGTGGACTGATGTTGTTTTCGGTCCCGGCTACATGGGTAGCAGGAATGGTGCTCAAGCTGCCATTCCTCGCAGTGTTCTCATTTGTTTACACGGATGAACTTCTGAGATTTGTCATACTGACACCGTACTTGTTAAAAGGAAGGTGGATCAAACCTATGACGGGACCTGGTCGCGCGGCACTTGATGAGTTCAGGGGCAGGATGAAGCGAAATAAGCATAGAGCGCGATAATCTATGGGGACGGAGGGGTCAGGTATCTCCGTCCCCTGTTTTGAAAAAGGAGAAAATAATATGTTGCAAATAAAAAATCTCACAAAGAGATACGGAGATAAGTTGGCGGTGGACAATCTAAGCCTACATATAATGCCGGGGGAGATATATGGTTTCATCGGACACAACGGAGCAGGTAAGACAACCACTATAAAGGCGTGTACAGGAATCCTGAATTTTGAGGAGGGAGATATCCTTATAGATGGAGTGTCCATAAAGGAAAAACCGCTGGAATGCAAGAAACAGATGGCATATATTCCTGACAATCCAGATATGTATGATTTTATGACCGGAATCGGATATTTGAATTTTATAGCAGATATATTTGACGTGCCGGAGGAAGTCAGGGACGAGCTCATAGACAAATATGCTGACGCATTTGAGATAAAAGACAACCTAGGACAGCTGATATCCGAGTATTCCCATGGTATGAAGCAGAAACTGGCAATCATATCAGCATGGATACATGAGCCGAAACTTGTCATCATGGATGAACCGTTTGTCGGACTTGATCCAAAGGCTTCCCATATACTCAAGCAGATGATGAGAAAAATGTGTGATGACGGAGGGGCGATATTCTTCTCCACACATGTATTGGAAGTCGCAGAAAAGCTGTGCGATAAAGTGGCGATCATCAAAGGCGGACGACTGGTGAAGGCGGGCATAATGGAGCAGGTGAAGGGAGACGAGTCACTTGAATCCGTGTTCCTTGATCTGGAGGGTGAGTCATGATAAGGATATTGATGAAGAAACAGCTTAAGATGCTGTTCAGTGGATTTTTCGTTGACCGGAAGACTGGAAAGTCCAGATCCAAAGGTGCTGTAGTTCTGGGTATCATCAGTTATGTGGCAGTGCTGCAGGGCTGTATGGGAGCCATGTTCGGAATGGAGGCATATTCGGTGTGTGAGCCGCTTTGTTCTGCGGGGCTTGATTGGATGTACATGGCGATGATGTCTATGATGGCGTTGACCATCGGTATATTAGGAAGTGTGTTCAATACATATGCGAGCTTGTATCAGGCAAAAGACAATGACCTGATGCTGTCACTGCCCATCCCGGTCAGGGCTATATTATTTGCAAGACTGTCAGGAGTGTACATCATGGGTGCGATGTTCGCCGTGACCGCCATGGTTCCCGGTATCATAGTATATGGAATAGTAGCCCATCCCGGTGTGTGGCCGGTCGTGTCATCTATTATAGTACTGGTTCTTCTGACATTTGTCATACTGGTGCTCTCATGTATACTTGGCTGGGTAGTGGGGAAGATAGGCAATAAGACCAGAAATAAGAGCTTTGTGACAGTTGTATTGTCACTGGCATTTATAGCCGCATATTATGCTGTATACATGAATGCAAATAAGCTGCTCTCAAAGATCCTGGCAAACAGCGGAGAATACAGTGCAAAGATAAAAGGTGCTGCATATCCGCTCTATTCAATTGGTCGTGCGGCTACAGGAGATGGACTGCAGCTGGCGTTTGTGGCAGCAGGCACATTGATCATCTCTCTTGCAGTGTGGCTGGTACTTGAGAGAACATTCATCGGAATCGTGACGACAAAAGCCGGACATACAAAAAGGAAGAATATAATAAAAGCTGCAAAGGCGCAGAGCCAGGATGCAGCACTTCTTCAGAAAGAGTTCAAAAGACTGGCAGCATCTGCCGTATATATGCTCAACTGTTCCCTGGGGACATTGATAATGATCGCTATGGCAGTGGTTTGTCTTGTTAAAGGACAGTATGTAGTAGATATGATTACGAAAACTCCCGGACTACCGGATGGTGTACTTATAATTGGGGCATGTATAGCCGTATGTGCCGCCGCGTCGATGAATGATCTGACTGCACCATCGATATCTCTGGAGGGAAAGAATCTTTGGATCGTGCGTTCGCTTCCAGTCACATCGTGGCAGATACTTAGGGCAAAACTGAGGATGCATGTGATACTTACCCTGATTCCGGCGCTGATCCTTGATATAGTGATGCTTGTTTTTGTGACACCATCACTTGTAGATGGCGTGATGATGTTACTGATACCATGTCTTTATGTGTGCTTGACTGCATACATAGGGCTTGCAGTCAATCTCAAGATGCCAAAGCTTGACTGGACGTCGGAAGCATCAGTCGTGAAGCAGAGCATGGGTGTACTTGTTGCTCTTTTATCTAATTTTGTGTATATTATTGTACTTGTGGTGGGATATTTGTTATTCGGAGGTTTTACCGGAGCGACAATGTATCTAGCAATAAGCACTGCATTGACGGCAGCCGCTGCAGTTTTGTTTAGGATATGGCTGAAGAGACGCGGGGTGCAGGTGTTTGAGGCACTTTAGCGGTCTGCGATGATGATCCCAGGGCAGTACTCTGCACGGGAGCTGGAGACTGCGGTTGTAAGACAGTGTAGATTATAGATAGCAGTATAAATTATAGATAGAATTATAGATAGAGTTATAGATAGAAAGAAGTTTTAGGATTAAATATGGCAGAAGTAAATAACTTAGAAACAGACATGAGCAGTCAGCAGAAAGCTGAGCTGGACAAAGAGAAAAGCAAAGAAGAGAAGAAAGACTCAAAAAGAGAAAAAAAGCAGCACTACAGGGAATTGAATGAGCCGCCAAAGCTCACCGTTCTCGAGGAGGTGGGAAATGCTGTTACCCACGGAATAGGAGCAGGACTTGCCATAGCCGGCTTTGTCCTTCTTCTCCTGAAGTCAGACACAGGACTCAAAGTGATGGCATCGTGTTTTTATGGAATATCACTGATATTGATGTTTCTCATGAGCTGTCTGTATCACTCATACAAATCCGGGCTGGCAGTCAAGCGGCTCTGGAGAAGATTTGACTATTCCTCGATATATCTGCTGATAGGCGGAACATTTGCTCCGCTGTACCTTGTGTACTGGGGAAATGTGCTTGGAATAGTGTTGTTCTGTGTGCAGTGGGCGCTCATAATAGCGGGGATCACCATCATATGTGTGTTCGGACCGGGCAGGTTCAGACCGATACACTATACGTTGTACTTCGTCATCGGATGGAGCGCCATCATGTTCATTCCGGGCTGGTTCAGAAATGACAAGCCGCTTCTGGGATGGATCGTGGGCGGTGGTATTGTCTATACGCTTGGCATGATTCCATTTGTGAAGGACACCAAGGGGGCGCACTTTATCTGGCATATCTTTGTGATGCTGGGGGCTGCGCTGCATTGGTTTGGGATGTACCTTTATGTGTATTGAGGACGGACGAAAAAATGCTCTCCAGACATAATAAGCCGTGTGCCTGTATTCTGAATCACACTAATCTTCCGTCACTTCAGCTTGCTTATATTTGCACTGCGCTCTGCGCACGATAAGGGCGTTTGTGCGCGCCGCTCCGGCAATAAGCGCTGAAGTTCAGTCGATTACGCTATCGATTCAGAATACAGGCACGCGGCTTATTATAATATCTGGAGAGCAGTTTTTCTGTTACCGATAGAAGTTTATTGCTTATATTGGATTCGATTTACGAGTAATTATATTTGCGGTTGATTGCAGCCATAAAGAATGGTATCTTTTAGTCAGATATAAACATGATGAGTAAATATTATAATACGAGGAGAAAATTCTATGGATAGAGTAGAGAAAATGTTTGGCAGAATGAAAGCTGGCAAGTTATATAAATGTGTGGACTGGGATCCAGAGGGGAAGGCGAAGGATCTGGTTGATAAGTTCAATGGTGCTCCGAGGTCTGAGACAATGACAAGAACCGGCGAGTATCTTGGAAAATTATTCGCACACATGGGAAAGGAGTGTTACATAGAGCCGCCATTTTACTGCGACTATGGAACAAATATACATGTGGGAGACTATTTCTATGCAAATACAGGGCTGATAGTCCTGGATCAGTGTGACGTCGTCATTGGAGATCATGCATTTCTGGGACCAAGGGTCAATATATATTGCGCAAGTCATCCGATAGATGCGATGATCAGAAATGCCGGTGTGGAGCTTGGCAAGCCGGTCACAATAGGCGATAATGTATGGATCGGCGGCAATACGGTCATCAATCCGGGTGTGACCATAGGTTCAAATGTTGTCATAGGCTCAGGGGCGGTTGTCACAAAGGATATTCCGGATGGTGTGATAGCTGCTGGAAATCCATGTAAAGTCATAAGACCGATAACAGAAAAAGATAAGCAATATTGGCTTGAACAGGTAAAGGAATTTGAGGCAGACACAGGCGAGCAGGTCCCTGGAGAGGACATATGGTAAATTACAGATTTACTTTCAGCTATGATGGCACACGTTATCACGGCTGGGAGAGCAAGACAAATGCGGATACAGTGGAGGGGCGAATAGAGGCGGTCCTCACCAGGATGGTCGACGCAAAGGTCGACATCCATGGTGCAGGCAGGACTGATGCGGGAGTGCATGCCAGAGCCATGGTGGCGAACGGAAGGCTAGAAACAGATAAGACTCCGGAAGAGATAAAAGATTATCTGAACAGATATCTGCCTGCGGATATCTGCGCGCTTGATGTTGCTGTGGCCGGGGACAGGTTTCATGCAAGGCTGAATGCAACCGGTAAAGTCTACGAATACACGCTGTATGTAGGTGCTGAGAAACCTGTATTTGACAGAAATTATGTGTGGTGTGTGCCGCAGGGCAGTGCACTTGATGTGGATGTGATGAAAAAGGCTGCATCGTATCTTGTCGGAAAGCATGATTTCAGATCTTTTTGTGGCAACAATAAGATGAAGAAATCCACGGTCAGAACAATATACGATGTGGATATAGTCAAGGAGGGAGACTACGTCCGCATGAGATTCCATGGAAATGGCTTTTTGCAGAACATGGTGAGGATACTGACCGGAACACTGGTAGAGGTTGGATATGGGAATATGAGTGCGGAGCATATTCCTGAGATCATAGCCGGGATGGACAGGCAGCTGGCGGGGCCTACGGCGCCTCCACATGGACTTTGCCTGATGAAAGTGGAATATGACTGAGTACAATTAAGAAAATGGGGTTAAAATAGATGATAAAGAAGCTTGGAACAAAGTACAGGATAAAATGTATTATTGGAGCAGTGATATTTGCAGCAATCGGAATCTCCGGTGTTGCTGCAGCAATGGGGGTAGATGAAGGATCGATATGGATAGGGCTTGGATCCGCGATGTTCCTCGCATTTGCGGCATGGTTTGTATCCCTGGCAATAAGGCAGAGCAACATAAGAGACGTGCTGGATTACTGTAAGAAGAAGCCGAATCCTGAGTATGAGATGGAGAGGATAGAGCAGTTTTACAGATCAGGTGCTGCAGTGAATGGTCTCAGATTAAATAACGAGTTCTTCATGTATATCAAGGGTGACACGGTGAATTTTGCCGAGACCAGGGAGCTTATGTGGGTATATAAGCTCATAACCCAGAACAAAGTGTACGGAATCAAGGCGGGTAAGTCTTACCAGATCGAGGTCAGGCTGAATGATGGCAGCGGAATGGCGCTTCCGATGAGGAAGGAGAAGGACTGTGATGACACCCTTGCATACATAGAAAGAGTGGTTCCATACATAATAATAGGATACAACGATGAGATAAATAAGATATATAACCACAATCAGAAGGAACTGGAGAAAATGGTGGATGAGAGAAGACACCAGTATTTCCAGCAGGTTCCAATGAGATAGATAATGGCATGAGGTATATCTGTACAAAAAGGATGGTGGCATATGGGTATGGCGGATATCGACAGGCACAGCGGAATGGAGAAGCTGCGGGATATGCCTCAGGGAAGTCCGGAGGATGTGAAAATGCTCGGCCTGTTCATGGATGTCGGAGCCATGATGATCCGGAATGGCTCGGAGGTGAAGAGAGTGGAGGATACACTCAGACGAATGGGAGCTGCTTATGGAGCAGAGCGTATGGACGTATTTGCTATTACATCCACTCTGGTATGTACCATGAACATGCCGGATGGATCGGTGTGCTCCATGACCAGAGGAACCAGGGATGGGACAAAGACGGACTTCTGGAAGCTGGAGCGGATAAATGCCCTGAGCAGAGAGTATTGCAGACAGCCACTAGCCACTGAGGGCCTGAAAGAACGAATTGAAGAGATAGAGCAGGCATCAGCGCCGAGATTCCGGGTGTGCGTGGGAAGCGTGCTGGCGGCGGGAGCGCTTGCGGTATTCTTCGGCGGAACCATACTTGATGGAGCTATGGCGGCGGCATTTGCTGTGGGGATATGGCTGATGCAGATGTATTTTGCCCCGATATGTACCAACAACATACTGTTTAATTTCCTGTGTTCATTTGCCACGGGTGTATTGATAGGACTGGCGGGGCACGTGCTTCCAATACATGAGGACAAGGTCATGATAGGAGATATAATGCTGCTGATCCCGGGGCTTGCGCTGACAAATGCAGTGAAGGACATGTTTGTCGGTGATACGATAACTGGAAGCCTGAGACTGGTTGAGTCAGTGCTGTGGGCGGCAGGCATAGCCTGCGGATTTGCATTGGCGGTATTTATCTGCAGATAACAACAGGAGGAATGGCAAATGGCGGTACAGATAATCACTGCGCTTCTGGGATCACTGGGATTTGCGCTTATGTTCAATCTTGGCAGGCGGAATGTGATACCGGCGGCGGTCAATGGAATGTGCACATGGATAGTATACATTCTGGTCAGAAATATCATAGATGACGTATTTATCCCATCTCTTGCGGCAAGCCTGTGGGCTGCCATATATGCTGAGATAGCGGCAAGGATCATGAAAGCACCGGCAAATCAGTATCTCATAGTCGGACTCATCCCGCTTCTGCCGGGGGCTCCGCTCTATTACACACTGAGCGCGGCATTTGATTCAGACTGGAAGGCCGCAAGCGCATATGGCAATTCCACAATGCTGTTCGTGCTTGGGATAGCGGTGGGAATAAGTGCAGTCTGTGGATGTGATGACATAATAAGGAGGCTTAAGAACAAAAAGGCGGAAAGCTTGAGTAAACACATATAAGGTGTTATGATACAGGTTAAGTGTTATATTAAGGAGATCGAGGGTTATGCTTGAGAAGTATGGAAAAAAGCTGTTTATATTGCTTGGATGTGATGTAGTATATTTTATATTGTGGGTTATACCGGCCATAAGGATACCTGCTTCATCTGCGATTTTTACCGGACTTGGGCTTATGACCATGACGGCACTCAGCTTTGTTGAGGTTGAGGATGATACATTTGACAGGGTGACAGGTGATGAGAAGTGGTTTAAGATAGCCTTTCTGGTGGGAGCGGCACTCACGCTTGTGGGAATCATACTCCTGCTGATGTTTTTCAAATTCTAAATATAATGTGGATTACAGATCCCTTCCGTATGATTAGGTACATCATACGGAAGGGATTTTTTCGTCTTAAGAATATCTTAAAGTTCCCGGCAATTGTTTCTTAATGTACACCCATTTTACAATACATTATGAGCAGAGACATTTCTGAAGTTTAATGTGAAGGGAGGCAGAAAATGTCAGGAAATTCGTGGCGGAAAACTGCGCTGGCCATGTCTGTACTTGCCGTATGTGGCATGTGTGGCTGTGAGAACAGGTCGAGCGGTGATGGGGACAGGACAGAATACATATATGGTGATTCCATTGAGGAGGATCATGGCGGAGGACCACTCGGTATAAGGCTTGGCGTTCCTGATAGCTGTGATCTAACATTTGATACCGGTCATTCAAAGCTTTCGGAGATAAGTCTTGTGGATGATGACATACAGGTTGCAAATGTGGACAGGGCGTATACTGTAAGCTTTGACAGGATGAGGATGGATACGTCGAGGATACAGGACATGGTGGAGAGTGTATTTGACAAAGACCAGGGAATATATTGCCGTGATGACGGCGACGAGAATATGACGAAGGAGGAGATACAGAAGGAGATAGACCTCATAGAGGTGTACAGGCAGCAGGCGCTGGAAGAAGGGCAGCAGGATGTTGCGGAGATATATGAGAGTGACATAGCAGAGACGAAGAATCGGATGAAGGAAGCCCCCGATTCGTATACGCCGGTCAGAGAATATACGACAAATAAGATATACATAGGCCAGCATGACGGTGAACAGTACAGCCTGTGGATATCCGGGGATGACACAGCAGATGCATCTGGTAGGGTAAGCATAGTATATGAGCCGGCGGGTGATCAGGAGCAGAAATATCTTGCAGATGTGGAAGATGCAGTGATGACGGAGACCGCCGGGGGAAACTATTTTGGCGGCGATATTGATGACCAGGAAAATAAATGTGGGATAGATGAAAATACAGCAGAGCATGAAGCTCAGGCATTTCTGGATAGGATGGGAATATCCGGAATGGCAAAATGCGGAAGTCAGGCTGTGGTGAGGTCGTGGCTGGACAGCGGATTTGAAATTATAAAAGCTGAAAAGAATGGGTACATGTTCGAATTTGGAATACAGATCGGCGGAGTGGATACTGCCTATATAGACCCGACAGGAGTGGATAACCTGAAGAATAAAAATGGTTACGTCATGTACGAGGGTGACAGGATATCCGTATGTGTGGATGACAGCGGAGTGTTTAATGTGAGAGCAACCTTAAGTACGGATACGGATTCATTTGTCAGGGAAAAGGTGGATCTCCTAAGCTGGGAAGATATGGAGAATAAGGCTGACGAGAGCATAGCGGAATATTATGAAAAATATCCTACCGCCTATTCAGAGGTGCGGTTTAACAATGTGGAATTTATGTATGTTCCCTGTATACAGGATGGAGAAAAGCTTGTGTACATACCGGCATGGGTACTGACCCAGTCTGAAAATAATGACATCTCAGAGGAGCATGGCGCATACGATAATATAGTGCAGCTTGTGTACATAAACGCAGTGGATGGAAGCTGTGTAGATATAATTGAGACTGCAAAATGTCTTGAGACATGGTACGGAACAGACCCGGAGACTGGGGCAGGAACAAAAACCATATCAAAATAAATGTGCTGATATGGTCAGATGAAATGTCTAATATATGAATATTTGCGAAATGACAAGGAGGAAGATAATCATGGGAAAGAGAGCGACAAGAATAGCGGCATGTGTGCTGGCAGGAGTGATGGCGATGCAGATGACAGGATGTGGAAATAAAAAGGTTGATTATACATTGGATGGAGAGTCGGGTTCGGCAAGTGGATACAGTGATGATGGCAGTAACGATGCGGGTGGCAGCCTTGCAAAGAGTCTGGGAATCCCGGAGAAGTGTGATGAGACATTTGATGTGGGCAATTCGGGCTTGTCAGAGATAAGCTGTTCCGGTTCGATAGATATTCCTGATACGGATTCCATGAAGAGGGTATATTACAGCACTATGAAGCTTGATGCTGCACAGATACAGAGCATTGTCGAGGGACTCCTGGACAAGTCCCAGGGCATATATATCCGCAAGGATGGAGTGCAGACCAAGGATGAGCTGAAGAGTATGATAGAGAGTACAGAGAAGTTTAAGAAGGAGGCTCAGGGGCAGGGGGATGATTCGTCGGATGCCTGGTATGATACCCAGATAGAGACATACAAGAAGCAGATGGCAGATGCACCGGATTCACTTCCTTTGCTGGAGAATTATGATGATCCGTATTCATCGTATACAGGCAAATATGGAGACAAGGAATATACGGTGAGTATATCACAGTATGGCGGTGAGGATGACAATACAGACGCAGGTGTGTATATATCATTTTACAAATCCGAGAGTGAGGAAAACAAGCTTTTGGATGGTGTGAGCGGCGCAACATACACCTATGTGACGGGTATCAGCAATGCCACAGACATAGATCTGACCAATGTCACAAATGAGAGCAAACTCACGGAGAACGATGCCATATCCCAAGCGATGAATTTCCTCTCAAAGATGGGGATAGACGGTATGGAGAGTACAAAGACAGAGCCGCTTGCCAGAATATGGTCGGATGACAATGGCGAGGTAAAGCAGACCAAGGTGAGTGGATACTCGGTAACGCTCAGCAGGTCTATATACGGAGCAAAGGAGAGAGAGGGCGAATTATATAACGTTGACAATCTCCAGACACAGAATGGCTATATGTTTGAGCCTGGTGACAGTGTAACATTAAATATTGATGATGATGGAGTTGTAGATATGTTTGCCCAGCTTTACACAGATCCTTCATCCCTGCAGGCGGAGGATGTGGAACTCATGAGCTGGAACGACATGATCGCAAAGGCAAATGAGGGCATTGCAACATATTATGAGAAATACCAGACCAGATATGGCAAGGTTCAGTTCAACAACGTGGCACTCAGATACATGGCGACAGCAGATGACGATGGAAAGCTCTGCTACATTCCTGCATGGATATTTACACAGAGCGAGGAGCTTCGGGGACAGGACACGGTAGGGGAGATATCCCAGATTATATGTATAAATGCAATTGACGGAAGCTGCATTGACATAGTGGATAATGCCAAGAAGATGAAGTTGTGGGAGACGTATTAAACGGACAAATCCAGGCGTAAAATCCGCAGATGTTATAAAGTTTGTTTCGGATCAGCCGGATTTTGCAGATGATGCCGCTTACATGAGGGTATGCTAGATATTGTAGTTATAAGAAAGTAATAAAAATACAGACAGTCAATTGTTTTTTGAGGTCACTTCATTCACAATTGTGCTGTCTGTATTTTTATTTGAAAGTATCAGTTTTAAGCTGACTAATTCTACAGGTGAAGGACTCTGTCCTTGATCTCCTGTGTACGTCCCTGATTCCAGAACTGGGTTCCGATATAACCGCAGGTACGTCTTGCAACGAAGAGAGTGTTCTGGTCGCGGTTGCCGCAGTTAGGGCACTCCCACACCAACTTGCCATAATCGTCTGTCACGATCTTGATCTCGCCGTCATAGCCACATTTCTCACAGTAGTCGCTCTTGGTGTTGAGCTCTGCATAGAGAATGTTGTCGTATATGAACTTCATGACTTCAAGGACTGCGTCTATGTTATTCTGGAGGTTTGGAACCTCAACATAGCTGATGGCGCCGCCCGGTGACAGCTTCTGGAATTCTGACTCAAACTTCAGTTTGCTGAAGGCGTCTATGTGCTCGGTTACATGTACGTGATAGCTGTTGGTTATGTAATTCTTGTCTGTTACGCCCGGGATGATGCCGAAACGCTTCTGCAGATTCTTGGCAAATTTATAAGTAGTGGACTCCATAGGTGTTCCGTATACGGAATAGCTGATATTCTCAGCAGCCTTCCACTCAGCACATTTGTCGTTGAGCTTCTGCATTACAGCGAGCGCAAATTTCTTGCCTTCCTCGGATGTATGTGTTTTGCCGATCATACGGACACACATTTCGCAGAGACCGGCATAGCCAAGGGAAATAGTTGAGTAGCCGCCGAAGAGCAGCTTGTCAATCTTCTCGCCTTTCTTAAGTCTTGCCAGCGCACCGTGCTGCCACAGTATAGGAGCGACATCTGATATGGTTCCGAGCAGTCTTTCATGTCTGCATCTGAGTGCCTTGTGACAAAGCTCAAGACGCTCGTCCAGGATCTTCCAGAATTTGTCCATGTCGCCGTATGATGAACATGCCACATCAACAAGATTGATGGTCACGACGCCCTGGTTAAAACGTCCGTAATATTTGCGGGATCCATCAGGATTCCTGATGCCGTCCTCCTTTGTAGGAAATGATCTGCAGCCCATGCATGGATATACGTCGCCGTCCTTCATCTCTCTCATGACTTTGGCGGAGATGTAGTCAGGAACCATACGTTTTGCGGTGCATTTGGCGGCAAGCTCGGTCAGATACCAGTATTTGGAATCTGTGGTGATGTTGTCCTCGTCCAGAACATATATGAGCTTAGGAAATGCCGGAGTGATCCAGATTCCCTTCTCGTTCTTAACTCCCTTGATCCTCTGATTCAGGACCTCCTCTATGATGAGCGCCAGGTCATCCCTTGTCTGTCCCTCAGGAACCTCATCCAGGTACATGAACATGGTGACAAATGGTGCCTGTCCGTTACATGTCATCAGGGTGATGAGCTGGTACTGTATAGTCTGTATTCCACTTTTGACCTCGTTCAGAAGTCTCTTCTCTGTTATCTTGTCGATAATGGCATCATCAAGGGATTCGCCACAGTCCTTGCGCTCCTCGATGACCTGTGCACGGAGCTTCTTCCTGCTCACATCCACAAATGGTGCCAGATGGGACAGGGTAAATGTCTGTCCGCCGTACTGGTTGCTGGCAACCTGTGCCACGATCTGCGTGGTGACGTTGCATGCCGTGAAGAAGCTGTGCGGCTTCTCGATCATGGTCTCACTTATCACTGTTCCGTTCTGCAACATATCCTCAAGGTTGATGAGGTCACAGTTGTGCTCCTTCTGAGCGTAGTAGTCAGAATCATGGAAATGTATGATTCCGGCCTCATGTGCCTCAACTATATCCTCAGGCAGAAGCATTCTCTTGGTCAGATCTTTGGATACCTCACCGGCCATGTAGTCACGCTGTGTCGAGTTGATCACCGGATTCTTGTTGGAGTTTTCCTGATTGACTTCCTCGTTCATATGGTCTATGAGCGCAAGGATTCCGTTGTCCGTGGTGTTGGACTTACGTGCGAGCTCTCTCTTGTAACGGTAACGCACATATTTCTGTGCAACCTCATATCCTCTCATCTCCATGATACCGGTCTCGACCATATCCTGAATGTCCTCCACGTGAACTGCGTGGGACATTGATTCTATCTGTTTCTCCAGGTTGTCCGCGATGGCGTGAACCTGATATTCGTTGAGCTGGTGGAGTTTGTCAACCTCATTGTTGGCAGCTTTGATGGCATTCTCGATCTTTGACAGGTCAAATGTCACCTCTTCTCCATTCCTTTTGATTACGTGTACGTGTGTTTTAGCTTCCTCTGACACAGCAATAGCCTCCCTCTTCCAATTCAATGGTAAATTTAATCGTAATATTCCAATCATTCAAGTTAACTGAAATCAGGCCAATCAGGTCTGGTTCGACGTAATATAGTAGATGCGGCTGCCTGTGCCGCATGGAATTATTTATAAAGAAAAAATATGTAAACACAATATATTTGGTGGAGATAATGTGAAACACCCACTAGATATTGTGCTCTGTTATTATAGCCATCACAAATAACATTGTAAAGATGAAAAATGTGCTTTTACACAATAAAAATCCCGTGAGGCGCATAAACCTTGACAAATTTTGAGAAAAAATTTTTGAGGGCTTCCAAAGCCTTGACAAGCAACCATAAAAAGTGATACACACTTATATGGATACAATTTCTAACAGGTATTAATACAAATATCAAGGAGATAAAAAAATGCAGGAATTAAAGCCAATCAAAGAAGGTAAGGTACGTGAGATTTATGACAATGGAGACAGCCTGATCATGGTAGCTACAGACCGTATAAGCTGCTTCGATGTCATCCTCGACAATGTAATTTCCAAGAAGGGAACAGTTCTGACACAGATGTCAAAGTTCTGGTTTGACATGACACAGGACATTCTTCCTAACCACATGATCTCAGTTGATGTAAAGGATATGCCTGAGTTCTTCCAGCAGGAGAAGTTCGACGGCAACAGCATGATGTGCAGAAAGCTTGAGATGCTTCCAATCGAGTGTATCGTTCGTGGATACATCACAGGAAGCGGTTGGGCAAGCTACAAGGAGAATGGCACAGTATGTGGAATCAAGCTCCCAGAGGGATTAAAGGAGTCTGATAAGCTTCCTGAGCCTATCTACACACCATCAACAAAGGCCGAGATTGGCGATCACGATGAGAATATATCATATGAGCAGAGCATTGCTCACCTTGAGAAGTACTTCCCTGGCAAGGGCGAGGAGTACGCTTCAAAGCTCAAGGAGTACACCATCACACTTTACAAGAAGTGTGCAGAGTACGCACTTACAAGAGGAATCATCATTGCAGATACAAAGTTTGAGTTTGGTCTCGATGAGAATGGCAATATCGTTCTCGGCGATGAGATGCTTACACCTGACAGCTCAAGATTCTGGCCAGCAGATGTATATGAGCCAGGTCATGGCCAGCCATCATTTGACAAGCAGTTCGCACGTGACTGGCTGAAGGCTAATCCTGACAAGGGCTGGAAGCTTCCTGATGATGTCGCACAGAAGACCATCGACATCTACCTTGAGGGCTATGAGAAGCTCACAGGCAAGCCACTTGGAAAGTAATCAGTACATTATAATATATAGATGCAGTGTTGAGTGATGGCGGATAAACCGTATGTCACTGGATGTCTGCATGGCAGAAAAAAGACTCCCGGCGCAATGATATGTCCGGGAGCCTTTTTTTAAAGCATTTTCGCCAAAAGATAAAAAACACAAAGTTATCTGACACCCGGCGGACAAGCCCTGAACTGGGAAATGACCGAAAATAGAGACTCATCAAGTTGTGAACTTCGTTGAAATAAATGGCGCCGGGTGGTAAAGTGTAAATGTTATGAAAAGGCAAAATCAAATGAGATTTTACAAGGAGGTAACAATGAAGAATATGCTGCGTGTGGCAGCCGTTACGCCGAAGGTTCACATCGGAAGTGTCAGCGGAAATGTCAGAGAGATAATGGACATATATGAAGAGTATAAGGATGCTGCGGATGTCATAGTGACGCCGGAGCTGTCTATCACGGGATATACCTGTGCGGATCTGTTTGAGAACAGAAAGCTCATAGATGGTGCGAGAAGAGGACTTCTTCAGCTTGCCATGGCTACATGTACTGGTCAGTCGGCACTGGTGGTCGGTCTGCCATTTGAGGTGGACGGAGAGCTGTTCAACTGTGCGGCGTTCCTGCAGGGCGGAAGAGTCGTGGCCATCGTGCCGAAGACTTACCTTCCAAACTACGGTGAGTTCTACGAGAAGAGATGGTTCTCAGCCAGAAAGTATGATGCGGTGATGGTCAATCTCATGGACCCGGAAGATGATGGAGATGAGCTTGAATACAATGCCGGTTCAAAGAAAGCCGGGGACAGGGCTGTTGGCAGTGAAGTGCTGTTTGGCAACAATGTGATGATAGAGATGGGCAGCGGAGACCAGAGAGTCAAGCTTGGCATAGAGATATGTGAGGATGCCTGGACTCCGGTTTCGCCGGGAAGACTTCTTGCCATGGCGGGAGCAGAGGTGATACTCAACCTTTCCGCGTCAAATGAGGTCATCGGAAAGGCTGCATACAGGCACAAGCTGATAGGAAGTGTGTCGTCGGACTGCCTGTGCGGATATGTGTATGTGTCGGCTGGAATGTACGAGTCCACATCGGATCTGGTATTTTCAGGACACAATCTGATGTACGAGAACGGCAAACTCCTCGGCGAGGTAAAGCCATTTGAGGATGGAGTGCTGATAAGGGATATAAGTCTCACCAAGATCAGACACGACAGGATAGCCAACAAGTCATTTGCCGACTGCAAGCGTGATTTCGCATTCAGAAAGTATGAGACGGTGGTGTGTGATACCCCACTCATGGACAAAGGAAATGTGCTCATGAAGGTGAAGATGACACCATTTGTCCCATCGGGAAATAAGCTTGAGAGGTGCATGGCGATATTCAAGATGCAGGTTGCCGGACTTCAGAGAAGGATAGAGGCGACCCACTGTAAATGTGTGGTCGTGGGAGTGTCAGGTGGACTTGATTCCACACTGGCTTTGCTGGTTTCAGCACAGGCGGTGAAGAATGCGGGACTTCCACCCACAACTGTCGTGGGAATCACCATGCCGGGATTTGGAACGACAAACAGGACGAAGAACAACTCCACGGAACTCATGAGACTGCTCGGTTGTGACAGCAGAGAGATAAGCATAGCTGCATCGGTGAGACAGCATTTTGCCGATATTGGACAGGACGAGAGCGTGCATGACGTCACTTATGAGAACTGTCAGGCGAGGGAGAGAACACAGATACTCATGGATGTCGCCAACAAGAAGGGCGGATTCGTGGTTGGAACCGGAGATCTCTCGGAGCTGGCACTTGGCTGGTGCACCTACAACGGCGACCATATGAGCATGTATGCGGTGAATACAAGTATACCAAAGACGCTGGTGCGCTCACTTGTGAACGAAGTCGGACACTTCATGGAGGTTGATGGATTTGTGGGTATCGCGCCGATCATAGACGATATCATAGACACACCGGTCAGCCCGGAGCTGCTTCCACCGAACCCGGACGGAACCATCGCGCAGAAGACGGAGGACACCGTGGGATCATACATCCTGCACGATTTCTTCTTATATTATACACTGCGATATGGAATGTCACCTGAGGAGGTAAATGAGCTGTGCAAGGAGGCTGTAAGACAGAGTGACGAGTACAATTTCTCAGACAGCGAGATCGACAAATGGCAGAAGGTATTCTACACGAGATTCTTCCGCCAGCAGTTCAAGAGGAACTGTATGCCGGACGGTGTGAAGGTTGGAACCGTGTCGGTCAGCCCGAGAGGAGATCTGAGACTGCCATCTGAGATAGAATTTGAGGATTTTTTGTAGACATTTGCCTGGGATAGTTATTAACGTGGCAGAATCATAATAGCATACCAATCAGGGGTCGCTCCCGCTTAACTCAGCCTGCAACGGTACTAAGGTGCCGCCTGTTGCGCCACCTAAGGACCGGCGGCATCGTATTCCCCTGATTTGGTAGTGCTATTATGATTCTGCCACAATATAGCATACAAAGACAAATGTCTACAAAAGTCGTGTATATATTTTATATGAATAATATAATTTAGGAGGACAAAGAAATGCCATTTATAGATTCAAAGGTTACAGTGAAGATGAGCGATGACCAGAAGGAGACTCTTAAGAGCAGTCTCGGTCAGGCGATAACAACGATGAACAAGACGGAGAGCTACCTTATGGTCGGCATCAACGATGGATACGACCTGTTCATGGGCGGAAAGAAACTTGATAAGGGTGCATATGTGGAAGTCAGCGTATTCGGTGATGTGACTCCAAAAGCGTGTGATGCCATGACAGGAAAAATCTGCGATATATTTGCGGATGTGCTTGGAATCCCGGGAAATGCGGTGTACGTGACTTACCACGGCGTACATGACTGGGGCTGGAACGGCGGTAACTTCTGATGTGGGAAATAGAGATACTTGACGCTCTCCAGAATATACATACTCCATGGCTTGACAAGATCATGGTGGCGATCACATCACTTGGAAATGCGGGAATCCTGTGGATAGTAATGGCGGCGGTGCTGCTGATCATTCCAAAGACGAGGAAGGCAGGGCTGTGCATGGCCATCGCACTTATCCTTGATCTTCTCATAACCAACTGCTTGTTAAAGAATCTGGTTGCCAGAACAAGACCGTATGATGTGGCGGATTTTACAGATCTGATAGTGAAGAAACCAAAGGATTACTCCTTCCCATCGGGACACACGGCGGCATCATTTGCGGCTGTCACGGCGTTGTTCATGAGCAGGAAGAAACTGCTGGGCGCAATATCCTGTGTGATAGCGATCCTCATAGCGTTCTCAAGAATGTATCTGTATGTGCATTTCCCGACAGATATCATTGGCGGAATAGTGGTAGGCGTGGCGGCTGGAGTGGCAGCAGGATTTATACTTAGAGCGATTGATAAATGATTTGGCGGATCGTTGGTTTGGAGGGATACGATTATGAGTGAATATACCATACTGCCGTTGATCAATGCAGCATTTCAGCCGGGTGAAGCGAAAAAGATGGTAGACAGTTTTGAAGACAGGGATTTTCAGGAGATAGCACGTGCTGAATACTATTATTTTACCGGGCAGGCGGAGGAGTGCAATCATATAGCAGAACGTTATCTGATGAGCCATAATATAAAATTGAAGATGTCATCCTGCCTGTTATATGTATATTCTAATCTGACACTTGGCAGAGAAGCTGCATCAAGAAAAGGACTGAGGGAGATTCAGGAATGTCTTGAAAAAGAGACGAAAAATCCTTCATCCGCTGAGGACAGGGCTGTCAGTGTATTTGCGGGATATATGTCCTCTGTGCTTTTGCATCTTTCGGTGGATGAACTTCCGGATGTGGAGCTTTATGCAGTAACATTGCCGCCTGGAATTAAGCTGTTTTCTGCCTATGTAATAGCTCACATGGCATATTTAAAAGGCGAGTATGGCAGAGCACTTGGAATTTGCGAGGCAGCATTGATGTTCAGGGATGATATATATCCTATTAGTATGATCTATCTGTATTGTATGATTGCAATGTGTCAGATGAATCTGAAAAATCAGCAGAAAGCAAAAGATGCATTGATGCTGGCGTGGAACGTGGCGAAAGAAGACGAATTTCTGGAACCTTTCGTTGAACATCATGGTTTGCTGCAGGGACTTCTGGAGTCATGTATCCGCAAGGAGGATTCAAAACTATATAACAAATTATCTGATAAAGTCATTGCCTTTAGCAGGGGATGGATGTCAATCCACAATCCTATGTCAGGAAATTCAGTGACGGATGCATTATCCACAGTGGAATTCTCGATTGCAATGCTGGCAAGCCGAGATTGGAATAATCAGGAAATTGCAGATTATCTGGGATTTTCACCCAATACGGTTAAAACTTATCTGAGCAGGATTTATGAAAAAATGAATATAAATAAGAGGGATGAGCTGAAAAATTATATGCTGAAATAGGAAAATATACATTTTCGTATCGAAACGGAGATTACATGGAAGAAGTCAAAATGATAAAATCTTTATATACAGAAATCACTAACCAAACTCAGATTTATTTTTAAGGGAGGGAACTATATGAAGAGAAGAATTTTGACCACCCTGCTCACTATGTGCATGGTGCTGATGCTGCTGCGGATACCGGCATATGCGGGCAAAGCCTATTGCGACATCTGTGGTAAATGGGTAAGAACAACCGAAACTTATGAATACAAAGACGCTGGATATCATTGGCATCACGTTTATTGCACAGAATGTGGCACTAATATCACCAATCCACGTTCTGCGCATGTGTGGAGCGGAACGGCAACCTGCACAAGCGGACAGACTTGCACGATCTGCGGAGGAACATCCACCCCTCTCGGACATGATTGGAACTCAAACTGGATTTCGGATGAAAACAATCATTGGCATGAGTGTAATGTCTGCGCAGAAAAGGGCGATGTTGGAATACATATTTGGGATAATGGCACTATAACTATTTCTCCAACCTGCACAACAGAGGGGGAGAGAAAGTATACTTGCATTGGATGCGGCAGAATAAAAACAGAGACGATCCAAGCTACGGGTCACGACCTCGTACATCACGATGCACAGGCGGCGACTTGTACCGCAAACGGTTGGGAAACTTACGATACCTGCAGTAACTGTGATTACACCACCTATACGGAGATTCCGGCAGTAGGTCATAGTTATGGAGATGTAACATACACATGGAGCACAGACAATCAACACTGTACAGCAGAAAGAAAATGTACAGCATGTGATGGCGTAGAAAGTGAGACAGCAGATACAACAGCAACAGTAATACAGGAAAAGAACTGCGTATTGCCAGAATTAACTACATACAGTGTGACATTTGAAAATTCTGCTTTTGAATCTCAAACAAAGGAAAATGTACGGACAGCAGAAAACGCCGGTCACGATATGGAAAAAGTAGAAAAGCAAGCTGCTACTGCTGCAAAAGAAGGAAACAGCACATATTGGTTCTGTGATAAATGTAATAAGTATTTTAGTGATGAAGAAGCAGAAAATGAAATTAAAAAGGAAGACACAGTGCTTGCGAAACTTGCCCCTGTTATTATCAAGGGAGACGGAGCGACAGTAACAGCAGGTGCGAAGAATGCACTATCATTCACATCTGATGCTGCATACAGGGATTTTATTCGTGTTGAGGTTGACGGAAAGACCATAGATGAGAGTAATTATACGGTGGAATCTGGAAGTATAATCGTAACATTGAAAGAGGATTATGTTGCCGGTTTTTCGGAGGGTGAGCATACACTTGGCATTGTCTCTGAGAGCGGAACAGCGACAGCTCATTTTACAGTAAACGAGAAGACAACGGGGACACAGGAGCCTTCGGAAGACACAACCGGTACAACACAGGAGCCTTCGGAAGACACAACCAGTACAACACAGGAGCCTTCGGAAGGTACAACCAATAAAACACAGGAGACAAGTACAACGGATAAAACAACACAATCATCTCCAAAAACTGGTGACAGTACAGACTTGCAGTTGTATGTGATTCTTATGTTTGTTTCAATAGTGGGGGTTGCAGGAATTTGTGTTAAGAAAAGGTTCAAGACCCATTGATGGCTTTGAATGAAATGGCTGTTAGAGCGGAAATTACATATTAGATCTCTATAAAATGAGGCATATGGACTAAAAAGATGTTCATATGCCTTATTTTAATATGTCTTTAAATACTTTAAATACACAGAAATTTCACAAACAAAACGCCTCTGTATACTATTGACATTAAAAAATAGAAGTATTAATATTTATGCAACTTGCGTCAAATCACACATAGCTGACGATCAGATATCGCATATCATAAATCAAATTCCTGATTTTGTGCATCTGAGGATTCTGTCAGCATTTCAAACTGAAACAAGGAGGAAATAGAATGATCAAAACATTGCTTGGTCAGGTGGGCGAGTACAAGAAGGACTCAATACTCACACCTGTATTTACGGCGGCAGAGGTCTTCATGGAGATCCTCATTCCATTTGTGACCGCCAAGATAATCGATGAGGGAATCAACGGACAGGACATGAGCAAGGTGTATATGTATGGCGGACTCATGCTTGTACTGGCTTTCCTAAGCCTTTTCTTTGGAGTGATGGCGGGCAAATTCGCTGCCAGCGCATCAACAGGATTCGCGTGTAACCTGAGGGAGGGCATGTACAGGAATGTTCAGGAGTTCTCATTTACCAACATTGACAAATTCAGCACCGCCAGTCTTATAACACGTATGACGACGGATGTGACAAATGTACAGAACGCGTACCAGATGCTCATACGAATCGCAGTCCGTGCGCCACTCATGCTCATTTGCAGTATGATAATGTGCTTTACAATCAACGTGGAGCTGTCACTTGTATTTGTGGCAGCACTTGTGGTTCTTGCATTTGGATTGTTCTTCATCATATTCAAGGTAACACCTATATTTGACGAGGTATTCAGGAACTATGACAACCTGAATGCCAGTGTTCAGGAAAATGTATCAGCGATAAGAGTTGTAAAGGCATTTGTCAGGGAAGAATATGAGGATAAGAAGTTTGGGAAGGCAGCAGAGGTTCTTGCGGAACTGTCCATAAAGGCTGAGAGTCTGCTAGCTTTCAACAATCCTATCATGATGTTTGTCATCTTTACATGTATGATGCTCCTGTCGTGGATCGGAGCACACTTCATAGTCAGTGGTAGCATGACAACTGGAAATCTTACATCACTTTTCAGCTATGTCATGAGCATGATGATGTCGCTGATGATGCTGTCCATGGTATTTGTCATGATCTCCATGAGTATGGCAAGTATGAGACGAATATCTGAGGTCCTTGAGGATACACCTACCATGACCAATCCTGATGAGCCGATCATGGAGGTCCCTGATGGAAGAATAGATTTTAACCATGTTGATTTTGTATATAAGGCAGGAAGTGCAGAGGACACGCTGAAGGATATTGACATTCACATAAAATCAGGTGAGACGGTCGGTGTGATAGGTGGAACCGGCTGCGGTAAGTCGACATTTGTTAATCTGATAAGCAGACTTTACGATGTGAAACCGGACGGTGGTTCGGTCTGTGTCGGAGGACATGACGTGCGTGATTACGATATGGAGGTCATCCGAAATGAAGTGGCGGTTGTGCTCCAGAAGAATGTGCTGTTTTCGGGTACGATACTTGATAATCTGAGATGGGGCAAGGCGGATGCCACGGAGAATGAGTGCCGTGAGGTGTGCGAGCTTGCCTGTGCGGATGAGTTCATAGACAGGATGCCGGATGGATATAACACCTGGATAGAGCAGGGCGGAAGCAACGTGTCTGGTGGTCAGAAGCAGAGACTCTGTATTGCCAGAGCGCTGCTCAAGAGCCCGAAGGTACTCATTCTCGATGATTCCACAAGCGCAGTTGACACCGCTACGGATGCGAAGATCAGGCAGGCATTTGCAACCAAGATACCGAACACCACCAAGATCATCATATCCCAGAGAATATCAAGTGTGCAGGATGCTGACAGGATCATAGTTCTGGATAACGGAATGGTCAGCGGCTTCGACACACATGAGAATCTGTTAAAGAACAACACGATATATAAGGAGATCTACGACGTACAGATGTCTGGCGGCGGTGATTTCGATGAGAAGATGAATTAATTATGAAGGAAAGGAGGCAGTGTAATGACAGGAAATACAGAGAAATACAGTGAAAATAAGATGGATGATAAAGTGGATGCAGGGCTGAAGAGACCTGGAAAGGATCAGGGCAAAAATCCCATGAAGGCACTTGGAAGGCTGATCAGATATATTCTTAAGGAATACAAGCTGGCATGTATTACGGTTGTGGTCAGCATACTTATATCGGCGCTTGCGATACTGAGTATATCGATGTTCATGCAGAAACTTATCGATGTATATATTGAACCGATGATGAAACAGAGCTCACCTGATTATGGTCCCCTGGCCCACAGGATGCTGGGGCTTGGACTTATACTTGTGCTGGGAATCATCTGCGCATACGCATACAACAGGATCATGGTAAATGTGACTCAGGGAACCATGAAGAGACTCAGAGTTGAACTTTTTGAACGTATGGAATCCCTTCCGATATCTTTCTTTGACACACATGCACACGGAGATATCATGTCGGTGTACACCAATGATGTTGACACACTCCGTCAGGTCATAAGCCAGAGTATGCCGCAGCTTATCAACTCAAGCATCACATTTATCTCAACACTCATTGCTATGATAGTCCTTGATATACCGCTCACGGTTCTGTCGGTCGTCATGGTGCTTATCATGATAAAGGCGACGTCGAGCTTGGGCGCGAAGTCGGGAAGATACTTCATGAAGCAGCAGCAGGATCTTGGTAAGGTAAATGGCTATATAGAGGAAATGATGAGCGGCCAGAAGGTTGTCAAGGTGTTCTGCCACGAAGAAAAGGCATATGACGATTTCTGCAAATTGAATAGATCTCTTCAGGACAGCGCCTACAAGGCAAATATGATAGCCAACATTACCATGCCGGTGAATGCGAACCTTGGAAACATAAGCTATGTTCTCTGCGCTGTACTTGGAGGTGTACTTGCAGTAAATGGATGGTCAGGTCTTACCATAGGAACGCTTGTGGCATTCCTGACGCTTAACAAGAGTTTTACGATGCCGGTTACACAGATAAGCCAGCAGATCAACGCCATAGTCATGGCTGCAGCTGGAGCCGACAGGGTATTTACCATGACGGATGAGAAGCCAGAGGAGGACGAGGGCTATGTTGAGCTGGTAAATGCAAAGAAGGATGCAGATGGCAATCTCACGGAGACCGAGGAGAGAACCGGACTCTGGGCATGGAGACATAGGCATGAGACTGGCGAGGTCACATACAGGGAGCTCACAGGCGAGGTTGAATTTGAGAATGTGGACTTCGGTTACAATCCGGATAAGATAGTTCTGCACGACATAAATATGTATGCAAAGCCTGGTCAGAAGATAGCATTTGTCGGAAGTACAGGTGCGGGCAAGACGACCATAACCAATCTGATAAACAGGTTTTATGATATACAGGACGGCAAGATAAGGTACGACAATATCAACATAGGCAAGATCAGGAAGCCGGATCTCAGACGAAGTCTTGGTATAGTTCTTCAGGATACACATCTGTTCACAGGAACAGTCATGGATAACATAAGATACGGCAAGCTGGATGCCACGGATGAGGAGTGTATCAAGGCTGCAAAGCTTGCAAATGCCCACGACTTCATAAAGCGTCTCCCGGACGGTTATAACACAATCCTTACTGGCGATGGTTCAAACCTCAGTCAAGGACAGAGACAGCTTCTTGCGATTGCAAGGGCAGCGGTTGCGGATCCACCGGCATTGATCCTTGATGAGGCTACATCATCCATCGATACGAGAACTGAGGCCATGGTATCAAGGGGAATGGATGCCCTCATGGAGGGAAGAACGTCATTTGTCATAGCGCACAGACTTTCCACGGTCAAGGACGCAGACTGCATCATGGTCATGGAGCAGGGACGTATCATAGAGAGAGGCACCCACGACCAGCTCATAGATACGAAGGGCAGATATTATCAGCTGTACACTGGCAAGAAGGCCGTGGCTGGGCAGGCGTAAGCCGAATTGTTTACAAAAAACAGAAAATTACTTGCAATTTAAAAATATTTGTGCTACCATAGGGGCAATTAATGGTAGTCGCAGTTAAGCTCAACGAGATGAAAGTTTCGTTGGGCTTTTTATTTTCATAAGGAGGGGCCCGCGTAAGCGGGAGGAATCCTTGAGAAGCACGCATGCGCCTGCGCGAAGCGCCTTTGAATGCGCATGCTCAATATTATTTTCGTAAGGAGGAAATTATTATGCCACAAAACAAATTACAGGAATTCGTATTCACAACGATCATGGCCATGTTCATGGTCTATGGAATGATCTGCTACAATGTAGCATTAAGCACAGGAGGTTTCACCAATCAGACATTTGTCATGGCACTTCATGAGATGCCGATCATGTGGCCGATAGCTATTGTGCTTGAGCTTTTCGTGGTTGGAAAGCTTGCACCAATGCTTGCGTTCAAGATCGTGAGACCGACTGACAGACCACAGGTGATAACCTTCATGATATCATTCTACATCTGCATAATGATGTGTCCAATCATGAGCCTTATAGCAACTGTTTTGTTCAAGGATTCACCAAGTGTTGGTACATTTATCCAGACATGGGGAATGAATCTCCCTGTTGCACTGCTCTGGCAGCTCTGCTATTGCGGACCGCTTGTGAGATTGATATTCAGAACCATATTTAAGAAACAGCTTTCGGGAGCAGGATGCGCCGAGACATCAAATGAGCCTCAGCCAGAGGCTTAATTCTCCGTTTTGGAGAGTTTTGCCTAAAGTATAGACAAAGGCTGGGCGAGGTGTTACAATCCGTTCAAAGCATAGGTTTCAAGTCGAAGGTTTCTATGAGTCCGAACGTAAGAAACGGACCATTCCAACGTATCTATAATTTGCGAATTTCTCATGCTTTTATATCACATTTTTCATAAGAGCAGGAATAATATTCTGGCTGATTTTTTGAAGAAGAATAAGGCGGAGATTTTGCGTATGAATATATTTGAATATGATCAGGAAAAGCATATGAGGCAGACATATGAAGAAACGAGGGGCTGTGTATGAGTGAGGAATACATAACGCTGGATGGATTGTGTCAGCAGCTTTCAATATCGAGGGCAACGGGGCGGAACTGGCTCAGACTTGGGAAAATTGAATCACAGGGCATAGATCCGGCCGGTCAGATGTATTTCACAGAGGAGTACGTAAGTAATCTGAAACAGTCACTGGAAACTGGCGAACGAAGGTCGCTCAGAAGCCGGCGGAATAAGCGGTATGTGTCCGGCAAAGGATTGTATGACAGATATGTGTCAGACATTTGCGAGAGTACAGACACAGTAAAAAGTCTGGTGGATAAGCTGGAGAGGCAGAATATATGTGTGACTGAGATGGTCATGAGAACTCTGCTGGCGGATTGTGCACTCAAGCTGCTGGTAAGCAGTGATGAGATTACTGTTGACAGAGAAATATTCCCTGCATATATAGATGGAAGCTTGACAATTGGTGTATGGAGTGCGCTGATCGATGATATAATTCAGGACAAAAAAGCAGCATTATCATGGGCAAATAATAACAAAAATCTTATGGACACCAATTACTATTATCAAAAGGGGGAGGACGTACTTGGACTTCTCTATATGTCTATAAGAGATGCAGGCAGCCGGAAGGCGGCTGGTTCATATTATACGCCGACAAAGGTAGTAAGAACGCTGATAAGTGATGTGACCGGTGATATGGGAAGCAGAATATCTGAGGGCGGTAAGCGATTATTCGATCCATGTTGCGGAACCGGCAATTTCCTTATACAGCTTCCGGATGATATAGAACTAAATAATATATATGCGTGCGATATAGATGAACTCAGTGTACAGCTTGCGAGGTTCAATCTGGCACTTGGGAGATTGTCCGGAAGAAGACATGTCAATGTGGACGAAGCGATCCGGACAATATATGAGCACATAGAGCGCAGAGACTTCATTTCAGAATACAGGAATGATTCAGAATGTGGTGGGGATGATAAGAAGCTCTTGGCTGATCCGGGATATGACATCATCATCGGTAACCCGCCGTGGGGATATATATTTGACAGGGAGACACGGACATTACTCAGGAAAGCATACAGAACTGCAGCCGGAAGGGGCGTGGAGTCGTCAGATGTGTTCGTGGAGTGTGCGCTGAAGCTGTTGACAGATGAAGGAGTTCTTGCATTTGTGCTGCCGGAGGCATTGTTAGATGTACATAATCATAAGACGATCAGGGAGATCATAGCCGAATCGGCAAATGTGAGCCGGGTGAGTTTCCTTGGCGATGCATTCTATGGTGTGCAATGTCCATCGTTGGTGCTGCAGCTTGAAAAGAGTTTTGATCCTGGACATAGCAAAGGTGCGGTGATCGAGAGAGACGGCAGAGAGTTTGTTGTAGGAACGGACAGGCCGCTTGGCAGTGAGAATTTTATGCTTAGGCTCACTGATGATGAGTACAGGCTGCTTTGCAGAATAGAAAATACAGATAACTGTGAATTTCTGCGTGGACAGGCAGATTTTGCACTGGGAATAGTGACCGGGGATAATGCAAAATATGTGTCCACAGAATGCGGAGAGGGAATGGAGGCAGTGATAACCGGAGCAGATGTATACAGATACAGATGCGGAAAAACGGAAAAATATATGTATCCGGAACTTACCCTGTATCAGCAGGCGGCGCCGCTGGAGCTTTACCGGGCTCCGGAGAAACTGATCTACAGGTTTATCAACAGACAGCTTGTATTTGCATATGACGACAGGCAGAGGCTTACGTTGAACAGTTGCAATGTGGTCATTCCACATATACCGGGACTTGATATGAGATATATCATGGCGATACTCAATTCAAGGGTGGCGCAGTACATATATGAGAAGCGGTACAACGCAGTGAAGGTTCTGAGATCCCATATAGAGAATATTCCTGTTCCAGTCGCAGACGAGGAGACACAGAGACGCATAATCTCAAAGGCAGAAGAGCTTATGGCAGAAGAACTTATCACAGAAAGTTCTGTGAATTCAGAAATGCAGACGTACAAGACAGGTAAAGACCATTTGCAGCGATACAGGTTGTATGAAGAGATAGATGACATTGTTAGGAAGCTGTACTCAGTTACCGATGAAGAGTACGAGTTCATAAAGCAGTCTTTATCCGGTGACAAATATATGTTATAAAAATAATATACTTTAATTGATCAGGAAGAGGAAGAGACTATGAATAATATACTGCTTATAAACGATATGGCTGGTTATGGCAAGGTTGCACTGTCAGCGATGATACCGATAATGTCCAACATGAAATTCCAGGTGTACAACCTTCCGACGGCACTCGTGTCAAATACACTGGACTACGGGAAGTTCGATATACTTGAGACGACCGGATATATGAAGAACAGCATGAGAGTGTGGGGTGAGCTTGGATTTACATTTGACACCATAGCAACCGGATTTCTTGTATCGGAGGAACAGACCAGGCTTGTGGCTGAGTTCTGTGAGAAGAAGAAAGACCAGGGTGCGTTTATATTTGTCGATCCGATCATGGGCGATGACGGAATCCTGTACAACGGTGTTACGGAGAATACGGTTGGCTATATGAGACAGATGTGCAAAGTGGCGGATCTCATAGTGCCAAACTGCACAGAAGCAGCATTTCTTGCCAGCAAATACACTGACAAGAGGATACTGACCATGGCGGAGGCCGAAGATCTGGCACATACGCTTCACGGATATGGAGCAAAGACCGTAGTTATTACCAGCGTGAATATAGATGGACAGACAAGCACTCTCCTGTTGGATGGCGAGACAGACAAAATGAACGTGTTCCCATATACAGAGATTCCTGTGAGATTTCCGGGAACCGGTGATATATTCTCTGCTGTGCTTATCGGAAAGTACAGAGGCGGACACAGCATAGAAGACAGTGTGCAGTTAGCCATGAAAGTGGTGGAGAAGCTTATAGCCTTGAACAAGGACAATGTTGACAAGTACAAGGGAATCCCTCTTGAACAGTACATAGAGGTGATAACGGAATGAGCAGACCGCAGATCAAGATAACACTCATAGACCGCAAAGGCCCTCACGGCTGCCACAGGGGGCATAAGATAGGTGACAGCTACGATTTTGATACTGAGCGAGGGCAGCTCTGTCCCATGGCCATGCATGTGGCATTTCCATATGTGGATATTCTTAGATATGGTGGAACCATCCCGGGAAATGAGCCGGGAACTGCAATGTTCTGTTGTCCTGATGTGGACACGATCAATGTGTTCAGGATAGAGGTTGTCCAGCCTGAGCAGGATAAGAATTGACAAATAAACGGCAAAGAGACAGCTAAAGAAGCGGTGTATCGGAAGAAAAAAACTCCCTTATATAATATAATACATGGTAAGTAAGACAGATGTATTTATCAAGTATGGGAGGTGGCACATATGGCAGGATGCAGAGCGCATTACAATATATATGCATGGATAATTGCTGTGGTTATGTGCGTCTCATATCTTGGAGTTTGTGGGCTTTACAACCCGAATGTCAGGAATTATTCTGCGCATTCGGTATCATTGCTTGGTGAGAGTCGGGGAATAGACGCCGGGAACAACGATGTGCTCATGGTTGACAGTTCTGCGGGGCTTGTGATCCAGACAAGAAACATACGGACTGGAAATTCAGAAGAATCCATAGACGATACATGGATGCTGTCGGCGGTTCTTGCGGCATTGCTGTTGAGTCTGATATTCTGTGTATGTGCATCTGCAGGCAGATATCCCGAGATGACAAACAGCCGCAGATGGATACTCCTGGAATATATACATAGGTCAGACGGGAAGAAACGCACCTTCATTGGGAATTAAATGTAATAGAGATTACCAGTGAAGGAGAGATAATTATGGCAATGGATATATTGGCTTATACATTTGGGGTTATAGCACTTGTAGCAGCAATCAAATGCTTTGTGGATGAAAACTGGGGTGAGAAGATGCACCGTGAATCAGAGGATATCACGGCTCCAGATGCAAAAGACATGACTCAGGATAAGAAGGCAGCTTAGATGATAAGCAGTTTAACCAGACAATAAAATAGAGAGAGAATTATTGATCCCACAGATATTATTATGGATATCTGTGGGATCATTTTTATTTTTTCATCCGGTTAAGCTCCGGTATTACGGTTAACAGCATTGTGAAAAAGCATGCGCTTCCTCCGAGTATATTTGATATAGGTTCAGCCATGAATACGCCATTTGTTCCGAGATGGAAAGCATACGGCAGCAGGTATGTAAGAGGGACTACGATGATCGCCTTTCTGAGCAGAGAGAAGAAAATCGCCTGCTTTTTCTTGTTCAGCGATTTGAAAGTAGTCTGGCCGATATACTGAAGCAGCATAAATGCAAATGCAGCGAAATATATTTTGAGAGCCGGGATGGAGTCACTTATAAGTGAACTGTCGGAGCTGAATACAGATATAAGTGCTCCCGGAGCAATCAGGATGATTCCCCATGCTATGACCATATATATCACTGCAAGCAGAGACATGATGGCTATGGATTTTTTGACATGATCGGGCTTTCTGGCTCCATAATTGTAGCTGATGACTGGGGAAGCACCTTCGGCTATTGACCAGATAGGAGTTTCGACGATCTGTCTGACGCTTGACACGATGGTCATGACTGACACATAGACATCGCCTCCGGTACGTGACAGGACACTGTTACAGCATATTGATACAAGGCTGTTTGTGAGCTGCATCACAAATCCAGCGGTTCCCAGACTGACAATATCCTTTGCATATGTCACACACTCCCTGAATTGTCCCAATGAAAGCAGCTTTACCTGCAATTCGGCTTTGTTCTTCAGAAAGTAGAGGACAAAAGCGGCAGACATGATCTGCGATATCACGGTGGCTATGGCCGCACCTCTGACGCCGAGATGTAGGACAAATATAAATACGGGATCGAGAATACAGTTGGCGGCAGCACCGACGGCCACTGTCAGCATACCTGTTACAGAATATCCCTGTGCATTGATGAATGGGTTCATGCCTGTTGATACCATGGATGGCAGAGTGCCAAGCAGATATATCATCATATATGGGTACGCATATGTGAGTGCGCTTTTCGATGCTCCGAACAGGACCAACAGCGGTCTTGCAAATATCATACCGACAGCCATGAGAATAATGGCAGCACCACATAACATAGTGAAGGCTGTATTCATTATGGTATCTGCGGTTTTATCATCCCCCATCCCTCTTCTGATTGAGAACAGAGGGGAACCGCCACTGCCAAACAGATTGCTGAAGGCAGTGATTATGATGGTGATCGGGAAACAGAGACCGACTCCGCCGAGAGCAGCGGTGCCCACATCAGGTATTCTTGCTATGTAGATCCGGTCGATCACGTTGTACAGAAGACTTATGAGCTGAGCCACTAGCATAGGCATGGCCACACCGAGTATATTTTGAGTTATCTTTCCATTTTCAAAGTTTACTCTTTTCATAGATTTCATTCCTTACAAAATGTATTGAATAGTTTACTTTCATATAATAGAACTGCAGTTAAAAATAATCAATAGACGTATATGGGGGTGTGTTATAGATATGAAACTACCTTCTCAATCATATTTTGTTTAAAGTGATTAAAAAATAATTAATATTTAACTAAATTAAGTTTGACTATTAGGTAGAGCTTAACTAATATGAAAACAGAAATGTATAATGTATATAGAACAAATGGAATGACAGGAGACAATATTATGAAGATCAAGCCAAATGATGTTATGATCAGGTATACAGGACGTATTGACTGGACAGATGCGGAGAAGCCGGTGTGGGTATATCCTTGTACATCTGCGGAGATGAAATTTACGGGCAATACTCTTAAGATAAAGGTGTCCAACAGGAATAACTACTGGGACAATTATCTTGGATGTATAATCGACCAGTCGCAGAGAAGTTATCTTTTAAATAAAGAGGGAATTACAGAACTTGATATAGTTGTTCCGGATAACGATACAAATGAACATTGTGTACTGTTCTTCAAGAGACAGGATGCATGCCATGAGGTAACAATACTTGAGTATGAGATTGGAGATGGGGAGAGACTTCTTCCTTTGAAACCGCTGTCAGGCAGGCGAATAGAGGTGTATGGAGACTCGGTGTCAGCGGGCGAGGTATCGGAGGCTGTCGACTGCGTTGGAAAGGAAGACCCAGTACACAATGGCGGTTATTCAAACAGCTGGTATTCGTATGCGTGGATTACTGCAAGAAAGCTGAAAGCACAGATTCATGACATAGCCCAGGGAGGGATAGCTCTCATGGACAGGATAGGATGGTTCCAAGAGCCGAATCAGATTGGCATGGAAAGTGTGTGGGATAAGGTTCACTACAACCCTACATTTGGTCCGGTGACACAGTGGGATTTCTCCCAGTACACACCTCAGGTTGTTATAGTTGCTATAGGGCAGAATGACAACCATCCGTATGATTTTATGAAAAATGACTATAACGGCAGGCAGGCGGAAACGTGGCGTGACCACTACATGAAATTTCTGGGAAAACTCAGGAAGACATATCCGGATGCACACATAATCTGCTGTACCACACTTCTCTGCCACGACTGTTCATGGGACAAGGCTATAGGTGAAGTGGTTGACAATATGAATGATAAAATGATAACTCATTACGTATATGGAAGAAACGGATTCGGCACGCCAGGACATTTGAGGATACCAGAGGCGTGTGAGATGGCAACGGAGCTGGCCGAATATATAGAAGGTCTCGAAATTGAGGGGTGGAATTAAATTATATCCTAACTTAGAGGTAATATAGGATTATTAATGAGCTGATGATCAAATGGGGAGGTTAAACCATGGAAAATTATGATCTTGAAAGAATAAAATCAGTTATACAGCGCGCCCAGAGTGGACAGGAACTTACAATAGGTTTCCTTGGCGGTTCGATAACGCAGGGAAGTCTGGCGACGGAGCATGAAAATACTTATGCATACAGGGTATACAAGTGGTGGTGTGATACATTTCCACAGGCGAAATTCAACTATGTAAATGGTGGAATCGGAGGAACGGATTCATACTATGGCGTGTCCAGGGCGGTAACGGATGTGCTCATGTACCAGCCGGATTTTGTGATCGTGGATTTCAGCGTAAACGATACTAGAAATGAGATGTGTCGGGAGACCTACGAGGGCGTCATCAGGAAGCTGCTCGGATGGAATTCAAGGCCGGCAGTCATGGTGCTGAACAACATATATTACGACAGTGGAGTCACTGCGGAGGACATACATAACAGTGTTGCGGATTATTACGGCGTGCCGCATGTGAGTATCAGGGAGACTGTGTACAGCCGAATGAAGGCGGGAGAGTACACGCAGGATGAGATCACACCGGATGGCCTGCATCCAAATGACAAGGGACATGGACTGGTGGCGGCAGAGATAACAAATGTGCTTGCAGAAATCGCAAGAGATATGACAGAATCAGCAAGTTCGTGGACACTTCCGTCTCCGATGACGGCAAATGCCTATGAGAATGCAAGACGTCTTACCATACGGGAGATCAGCCCGAAGCTTTCTGGTTTCAGAGCAGATACGCATGAGAAGCTCGGGCATCTGGATCACTTCAAAAATGGCTGGACAGGAGTAAATGCTGGAGACAGCATAATATTTGAACTTGAGGGAAGCTGTATTGGTATACAGTACAGAAAGACCATATCAAGACCGGCGGTCAGGGCACAGGCAGTCCTTGACGGTGATACGGATCATCCGATATTGCTGGATGGCAATTTTGATGAGGACTGGGGCGACTGTCTGTATATAGAACCGGTGCTCCATCATGGAGAGAACAAAAGCCACACTTTAGAGATAACAGTGATCAATGATGAGTGTTCAGGAACTACTCCATTCTATCTCATGTCCATAATAGTTGCCTGATAGGTTGTATCTGAAAAATAGAAGATAAAAATACATGGTGTTGTATATTGCAATATTGGGAATATAGGACTATTATTAATTCAGAAAGTACAAAGAGGTACTGCGATGTTTCGCAGTGCCTCTATTTTTTTCGGCGGTTTTATGCCGGAACAGTATCAAAGGAGGATGATATTATGACACCAATGAACAACGCAGATTATCTTATCAGATTACAGCATGCAGATGAACTTGACGCACTCAAAGCCGCAAAGAAGGCGAGCGGCCTCACATATGAGTTACTTGCAGAGAAAGTAGGTGTGAATAAAGTATGGCTTGCCTCGGCGTTTGAGGGACAGCAGTATGTGCCAGAGGAATACTGTGACAAGCTTGCGGAGGCACTTGGAATAGACAAGGCGGCTACGGCATTTCTTGCCGAGCATCCTTATAAGGGCAACACAGATCCTATTCTCTACAGACTTCATGAGGTCATTGATACATATGGCCCTGCCATCAAGGACATAATCCACGAGCAGGGCGGAAATGCCATCATGAGTGCCATCGATTTTGGCCTTGACGTGGATGTGACTGAGGATGCCGAGGGCAACCACAGAGTCATCATCAAGTTTGACGGAAAACTCCTGCCATATGCCAAGAAAGGACAGTATCCTTGGTAGAGTTGATGTGTTGACATTACAATTGTTGTAAGGTTTAATATCATGTGGGGACGGAGGTAACGGACGCCCTCCGTCCACATCAACATGAAAGACGAGGCCATACAAATCAATGGAAAAGAACCTTACGACCGGCAGTGTGCCAAAGACGATGGCGTACTTTGCACTGCCTTATCTATTATCTTATTTTCTACAGACTCTATACGGGATGGCGGATCTGTTCATCATAGGGCAGTTCTGTGGCAATGATGCCGGAGCCACCACAGCGGTGGCAAATGGCTCCCAGGTCATGCACATGCTCACGGTTATTCTGGTGGGACTTGCCATGGGAACAACTGTTGTCATAGGAAAAGCAGTGGGGGCGAAGAAGCTTCAGGATGCACAGGCGGCCATAGGAAATACAGTCACCATCTTCATGATAATATCAGTATTGCTTACAGTAATGCTGCTCATTTTTATAAATCCAATAGTTGCAGTTATGGATACCCCGGAGGAGGCTGTCAAAGGAATCACGGATTATCTGATAGTATGCTTCATAGGAATTCCATTTATAACAGCATACAACGTGATAAGTTCCATATTCAGGGGACTTGGCGATTCTAAGAGTCCTATGTACTTCATCGCGGTTGCATGCGGCCTTAATATTGCACTTGATTATATATTTATAGGTGTCTGTGGCATGGGCCCTCTTGGCGCTGCTCTTGGAACGACGCTGGCACAGACCTTCAGCGTTATAATATCATTTGTGGCGATAAAGAGAATGAACACAGGGCTGAGACTTACGAAAAATGATTTTGTCCCGAGAAGATCTGTGCTCGGAGAGATCGTAAAGATAGGTCTTCCGGTGGCTGTTCAAGACGGCTGTATACAGATAGCATTCATCATCATAACCGTCATTGCGAATAAACGTGGTGTAAATGACGCGGCGGCAGTGGGCGTTGTGGAGAAGATGATAAGCTTTATCTTCATAGTTCCATCGTCAATGCTCGCCACAGTGTCGGCACTTGCCGCACAGAATATTGGCGCAGGAAAGCATGACCGGGCGGAGCAGATACTAAGGTATGCGCTGGGGATCATAGTGGTATACGGAGCCATAGCTATTGCGGTAGTTGAAATATTTGCACCGGAACTTGTGGGACTCTTTAGTAAGAACAAAGTAGTTGTAGCGATGGGAGTTCAGTATATCAGCAGTTATATAGTGGACTGCGTATTTGCGGGAATACATTTCAGTTTCACCGGATATTTCTGTGCCTATGGCAAATCCTATATAGGGTTTATTCACAATATGATAGCCATAGTATGTGCAAGAATTCCGGGATCATATCTGGCATCTGTCATGTATCCAGACACCCTGTTCCCGATGGGATTTGCGGCACCGGCTGGATCATTTATATCCATAGTGATATGCGTGGGAGCATTTGTGTGGATGAAGAGGCGCGGTACGCTGTATAAGGCCAACTTATAAGAGATATGTATTTGGTGATAGGAATGTTTATTGTGCGTTCATTTCGTAAAGGTATTATGATCGTTCGGATACAAGTGGCAGTTCATTGATCATCAGTCGTGAGGAATATCATGGAACCTTCCGTCCAGCTCCTCGGTCTTGACCACGTTGATAAATGCGTGCTCATCGATCCCACGGATCATCGGTATGAGCTCACGCTTCGCTTCCGAGTTGATGACGGAGTAGATGAGGGTTTTCTCCTTCTCCTCGTAACATCCGACACCCTTGAACAGAGTAGCGTCATGGTGAGTCAGGTCGCTGATGGCGTGGTAGATCTCATTTGATTTGTCGGAGATGATGAACAACGTTTCTTTCTTATATCTCTTATACAGAAGCTGGATCACCTGCGTGCTGCAGAACTGGTAGATGATGGAGTACAGAGCCTTTGACCAGCCGAACAGTGCACCGGCGGCGATCAGCATCACGATGTTTCCGAGCAGTATGTAGTTCCACGCATCTATACCCTTCTGGTGGGACAGGAATATGCTGATGAAATCAGTTCCCCCGGTGCTGGTTCCAACGTTCAGGCACAGGCTGATGGCGAGTCCGTTGATGAGACCGCCGAACAGGCTTACAAGCATTATGTCGTCAGTGAATACATATGATGGCAGAATATCCACAAATATACTCGACAGAAGAATGACTATGATCGAATAGAGGGTAAATCTTTTGCCGATATATTTGTATGATATGTATGTGGGAAATAGATTCAGTCCAATGTTGAATACTGCAAAAGGCACGCTTATGTGCAGAAATTTTATTCCAATGTTCTGGAGAAGCAGGGATGCTCCGGAGAACCCACTTGGAAACAGTCCTGCGGTCTTGGCAAAGCATCGGAGATTCCATGCGTATAGTATAGATGCAAATACGACGATGAACAGGCGGAATATCTGATAAAATCTTGGGTGTTTTAACTCTAGAGATTGAAACATAGCGGTACCTCCTTTGTAAGTGTCACTGTAAAATGCGGTTAATTTTCAAATGGGCGAACCCTCAAAGTCACGCCTAAATCCTTGCATATCTGGCGGCATCGCTTGATCTTATCCTCGGGCATGACCTTGTCAACAACTGTCATGACAACGTGTGGCACGTACCTTTTGGCAAGAACGGCAAAATCCTTGATGGCCGCGTAGGACTGGATCCCATAGCGTGATCTGGTCAGTTCAAGAAATTCATTTTCATCAGGGGCGTTCAGGGATATTGATACAGTGTCGAATCGGCCCTCAAGCTCAGGTGTGACATCTCTCCCATATATAAGATTGGCAAGTCCGATGGTGTTGAGACGGACTTTGAGATTGGGATATGTGTTTTTCAGTGAATCGATCACCGCGCACACGTCTTCCAGTCTCTCAAGAGGCTCGCCAAATCCACAAAATACAAGTTCATTTATGATATTCAGGTCATACTTTGAGAAAAGCTCCAGAACCTCCTCTATAGAAGGCTCGCCATCCTTCAGCCAGAGAGTATTGTTCTCCTGCTGCTTTTTTGTCTGCCTCAGGCAGAACACACAGCTGCATGGACATTTGTTTGTCATGTTTACATATATATTTTTGCCTGTGAGATCCCCGCTCTTTGCAATGTCGAGGTAACCTTCCTCACCGACTTTTCCGGTTACAGTGTATAAAACCATAGTTGAATCTCCAATCGTTTAAGTTATTCCTCAGTCAGATCATTCATGTACATCTCAAAGCACAATCCCCAGTTCTCCGGAACATTGTTCTCAACGCAGTAGCTTATGCACTTTGATACATATGAAGCGGCCTTTTTCACGGACTCATAGACGCTGTGTCCGTTCAGATACATACCCGCAATGATGGCTGCGATCACATCTCCGGTGCCGCTCCTGTCGCCGCCGATCCTGTCAACCATGACCATCTGGAAATCCTCATCCTTGTTGTAGATGAAGTTGGCTATCTGAGTCTTATTGAAATGTATTCCTGTCACAACGATATGTTCCGGTCCCTGCTCCGCCAGGGCCATGCACATTTGCCTTAGCTCGTTCACGGTCACAGTGTGCTCCGGATATGGAAGATCAAGGAGGGTGCAAAGCTCCGTCAGATTAGGAGTGATAATGTCGGCATATTTTACAAGCTCCTTCATCTTGCTGCACATAGACGCGGTATAGGTTGGGTACAGCTTGCCGTAGTCACCCATGACTGGATCGACGATAACAAAATTCTTCTCGTTTTTAAAGTATTTGATAAAGTCGATAACTATATCAACCTGTTCCTCAGAACCGAGAAATCCTGTTGATATGGCATCGAACTGCAGCTCCAGATCTTTGTAGGTCTGGATGTAATCCCGCATTTTGGGTGTGTAGTCATCAAAGTAAAATATAGGAAACTGTGTATGTGTAGATAGTATTGCTGTTGGCACAGTGACAGCCTGGATCTTCATGGCGGACACTATCGGCGCCATGACAGCGATGGAACATCTTCCGAATCCTGTAACATCATTTATTAGAGCGATTTTTTTCTGCATCTTAGTTCTCCAAATTCAATAAATATAGTAGATTTTATCATCAAATACAGGTGTGTTCAATATTTGAATTCCGTCAGACCAAGTGAAATTTATGTTCAAAAGGGAGAGAATAGGTAAAATTTCCACATTGCCCCATATCTTGATACGTAGTAAAATATAACCATATTTTGCTGCGCTTCAGGAGGAATGAGTATGAATGAAGTCGTTTTGAAGATATATGTCTTTTTATCGATCATAATAGCCGCTACAGATATTATACTGGGTATGAAATCCATAAAAAAGAATAAGACGACTGGAAGGTTTCTGGGACTTGCCTGCATAGGAGCAGCTATAGTCGATGTCAGTTATCTTATCAGCATTATAAGCGATTCGTATATGGCCATGTCCGTCATGTCGAGTATATATTTCGTAAGCATTGATTATATGCTGGTATGTCTGCTCATATTTATTGTTTATTTTACAAAAGGACGTTTTTCAAAGTATGGAAGAGCAGCGATAGGCGTCTGCTTTTTTTACTGTCTGTATGAGCTTGTAATATTTGCCATAAACCCATTCAAAAATATAGCGATAGGGTATGTCAGAAGAGACACCGTGATAGCAAAATACAGCTATGATATGAAACCGCTGTATGATATGCATCTGGTTTTTTCATATGCGCTGGTGGGAGTGGTACTCATACTCCTTTTAAAGAAGCTTTGCAAGATTCCACATGAATATCGTTTGCAGTACAGCAGTGTCATCCTGGGAATTCTTGCGCTTGTCGGGATAAATGCAATATTTCTCTACGTTCCGGGAGCGGAGGTATACAAACTTCTGGATTATTCCATCTGTGGCTACAGTCTTACATCATATATTCTGTACTGGAGCTGCTTTAATTATTCAACCCATGGAATGCTCAACAAACTAAAGACAAACATATTCGAGAATATAGGTCAGGGAATAGTTTTGTTTGATTATGACAATCATTTGATCCTGCACAATGACAGGGCGGATGATTTCCTTGGAAAGGAACTCCTCTGCAAATGTGAGAATCTGCAGCAGTTTCTTGAGACGTATGATCTGTCCGTTGATCTTGCAGCTGATGACGACAGTTTTTCTCTGCAGTGCTATATAAAAGGTGATGATGGAGACAGACCTTTAAGGTGCGATATCAGAAGGCTTGACAACAAGGAAGGCCGCAGACTTGGTCAGATGTTCGTATTTTCTGATATATCTCTGGAGACGGATATGCTTACAGGATTTCAGAAATGGGATAGCTTTCAGAGACTTGCCATGGAAGAGGTGGACCATTTTACGTTTCCGGTTGGAGTGGCAATATGCGATATCAATGGATTGTCTGTGATCAACAGCACTCGTAGTAATCAGGCGGGTGACCAGAGGATAAATGCACTTGCGGGCATCATGAGAAAGAACTTTCCGGAGAGAACATATTATGTCAGGGGTATTGATGCTCACCTGATAGCACTTTGCAGTCACAGCAGTGAGGAAGAGATGGCGGCATGTGTTGAAAAGGTCAAAGAACAGTATGATGGAAGTATACAGTATGCAGTGGGGGTGGCTGCGGATGAGGGACAGAGCATCGTCGCTGCAATCACTGATGCGGCAACAGCCATGAAGACAAAAAAGCTTGTGGACAGTGAATCATTGCACTCAGATATGCTGACATCGCTTATAAGGGCTCTTGAGGAGTGCGACAGCGATACGGAACAGCATGTGCGTCGTACACAGGAGATGGGGGCTGAGCTTGGCAGACGAATAGAGCTGTCAGATATCCAGCAGAGCAAGCTGGCGCTGCTCTGTCTGCTCCATGACATAGGGAAGGTAGGAGTTCCTATGGAGATACTCAACAAGCCGGGAAAACTCACGGATGAGGAATGGAAGATCATGCGTTCTCACGTTGAGAAGGGTTATGAGATCGCCATGAGCAACACAGAACTCAGACAGATCGCGGAGGAGATAAGGCATCATCATGAGAGATGGGATGGAAATGGATATCCGGATGGACTGAGCCGTGAAAGCATACCGGTTCTGTCACGTGTGATCGCGGTGGTCGATGCATTTGACGCAATGATCAATGACAGACCTTACAGAAAGGGTATGCCGATATCAAAAGCGATAGAAGAATTAAAGAGCTGCGCGGGCAGCCAGTTTGATCCATATATAGTTTCGGAGTTTATCAGGCTTGTATCAGAGAAGTATGCAGATTCGCTGGCAGCTGACTCAAAGCAGAGGGCTGCTGATGGTGGTGTCGGTGCAGATGGTAATGAAGAGAATGTTGGTGATCGAACTGCCCCAGGAGATGGTCTGGCGGACGCTGATGGTGATGGCGCCAGCACAGACGACGAACAGACAGAGATCCGGATTATGGCGCGCAGACAGATGGTGGATTTTACTGAATATGGCAAGGATGCGTTTCGTGTACATACAGTCAAATATAGCAGATATCTGGTGGATGAAAACTGGAGGATCATATCTGTAGACGATAATTTTGAGGAGCTTACGGGTTACAGCAAGGAGGACATAGAGAATAATATCATAACCCAGATCGACCTTATACCGGACGAGGATAAAACAGAATATCTCTGTCAGGTAAATGCGAATCTGGCAAAGAGCACATTTGTATTTCAGGAACACAAGATACATAGGAAGGATGGCAGGGATATATATGTATTATGTACTGGAAGAATGTTTTATGATTCGGCACTTCAGAAAGACAGAGGAGAAATAGTAATAGTGGATGTATCAAGTACATATGCTTTGAAGATGCTGACAGATGCGGAGCAGAATAAGGCGGATGTGAGACTCAGAAACTGGGAGAATACCTATCGTACAGATCCCCTCACAGGACTTTTGAACCATGCGGCATTTAGAAGTGACATGGAGCAGAGACTTCTTGAGTGTACGCACACAGCGGTGATGATCATGATGGATGTAGACAGATTCAAGCAGTACAACGACACCTACGGACATCACAATGGCGACAAATATCTTGTCCTTGTGGCACAGACACTGCAGGCGGCACTCCGCGGTGATGACCATGCATGCCGTATGGGCGGTGATGAATTTGCAGCCATGCTGTTCTTCAACAAGAGTGTGTCTGATGACGTGATAAGGGAACGT
>NZ_JBEHVV010000010.1:44683-59509 GCF_040227395.1 Coprococcus sp. RTP21428st1_C9_RTP21428_210409 | reverse complement strand
GCCGTATGGGCGGTGATGAATTTGCAGCCATGCTGTTCTTCAACAAGAGTGTGTCTGATGACGTGATAAGGGAACGTGCCCAGCAGATATTTGACAAGGTGAACCTGACTGTGAAGGCCACAGAGGGAGGAACAGGAATCTCCATGGGTGCGGTGATCGCAAGAACTGAACTGACATTCAACGAGATGTATGAGGAGGCGGATAACGCCCTCTATGATGTTAAGGAGAGTGGAAGAGGCAGGATTGAGGTGAAGAGGCATGGGGAGTAGATCGTATATCTTCAACATACTTCATAAAGATCTTCACAAAAAACTCCACAAAGAACCTTTGCTTCCTATGAGTCTGATCTTGTTTGCCGTAATTTTGGCATATTCTTTTCGACTTATTGGAAGAGGAAGTTTCTATCCTACTCTGTTTTCTTATCTGCGTAGTTTCATTTATATCGGGCTTTATGCCGCCTGGGGAATTTCAATCCGCCAACGTATCGTGCAGAAACAGGTCGGACAATATCTGGTAGGCGTTTCGGTGCTTTTGATTTTGTGGTTTACCTTTCGCTCAGCAAAATACTTTATATTCTGGCAGCCGGTTGCAATAAGATACCAGTGGTATCTATTCTATCTGCCAATGCTGTTTGTACCCATGCTTGCACTGCTGATCGCAATGTCTCTGGGCAAGCCCGATGAATATAAACTGCCAAAATCTGTCTGGCTATTGTCTGCCGTTTCGGGAGTTTTGCTTATTCTAGTGCTTACGAATGATCTACATCAATTAGTTTTCACATTCCCTAAAGATGCGGATGTCTGGTCTGATGCAGATCATGGCTACGGTGTGTGCTATTTTGCCGTGATCGCATGGCAGGTGTTTTGTGCCGTAGCAGCACTTATTTTTATGCTCTTTAAATGCAGGTTAAAGAACGGTAAGCATCGTTATTTGCCCGTAATTCCATTTGCGATATCGCTGGCTTATCTTGCATTGAACTATGTTGGTACGCCATGGCTGAAACATTTATTCGGTGACGTTACGGCATTTCAAAGTCTTATGTATATGCTCGGTTTCGAGGCTTGCATTGCCTGCGGATATATTCATTCAAACAGCCGTTACGCAGATCTTTTTGCCTCATCTGTCGGCACATCGGCAGAAATTACTGACAGAGACTTCAACATTCGCTATGCAGCGTTGAATATTGAACCTATATCAAAGGAAACAATGAGAAAAGCCGAGAAAGCTCCTGTCACAGTAGACGGTGGGCTGACCGTACATACTATGCCCATCGGCGGCGGTTATGCGGTATGGACAGAGGATGTGTCGGCGCTGCTTGCCATTAAGGAAGAATCAGAATGTCTTGCGGAAGAGCTTGCCGAAAGAAATGAGATTCTTCGCTATGAATACAGGCGGGAGTCGAAACGCCGCAAGGTGGAGGAGCAAAACCGACTGTTCGATCTATTGCAGTCGGCAACACAAAAACAGATCAACCGCATTTCGGCATTGACACAGGAATACCGCCGAATCTCAAAATCTGATACAGACAGAGTTAAAATGCTACTTGCCGAGATTGCCGTTTTATGCAGTTATATCAAACGCCGTAAGCATCTGACCCTGCTTGCCGACAGAGATTGTAAGGTTGCAGTCAGCGAGCTTGAGAGAGCTTTTTCCGAATCGTTACAGACATTAAAGCTTTTAAATGTACGCAATACTCTGTATGTGGACAGTGAACTTTCCACGCTTTCGGGCAAAAATGCTGCTGCGATATTAGATTTTTATGAGGAAGTAATAGAAGCAGATCTTGAAAATTTAACAAGTGTGCAGATAAGCCTCGCAAATATAAACGGATTGCGGCTGTCGCTGAATGTCTGTTGCGAAGCCGACCTGTCGATCTTTTTAAATAAAGGTAACGTTCTTTATGAAATGGACGATGACGCAGGCTACCAGCATCTTGTATTTATTATTGAGGGAGGTGCCGCCGTATGAGTGCCTTTTCTTCACTTCCGGTCTTTTTGCAGACCTTAATACCACTTCTGCTGTTTGTGGAAGCTGTGCTTGAATTGGGACTTTTTATATATCAACTTTCGCATCGTTCAAAATTGCATGATAATTTACCGAGTCTTGTGATTTTTGCGTTTTTGCTTACGCTTTTGTTCTCGGTAACACAGGGGGATCCGTTCAATGGCAAGGATGTATTTTTATTAGATGCGCCTTGGCTGATTTTCATTACAGTAATTTTCGTTGTTGTTGTTCATTTTGCCTTTGCTATGACGAGAGAGTATCGCCGCCGAAAGAACATGCTATCTCCATTTTCCGTTAAAGATGCCACAGACAAGCTGCCTATGGGGGTGTGCTTTGCCGATCCGAACGGGCGTATTGTCCTTTGCAATGACCGTATGCGCCGTCTGTCGTTTGCACTGAGCGGGCATGAGTTTCAGATTACCGACGATCTTGAAAAAGCGTTGGAGCACCCCGATAAAAGTATTATCGCTAACGGAGATTGTTACATACTGCCCGATAAGACAGTTTGGCAATTCCGCAAGCAGAATATAGCCGTTGACAATGATGAAAACTGGCTTCAAATGACAGCGCATAATGTCACTGAACTTTATAATGGCAACGTTCGTCAAACTGCTATTAACAATGAGCTGAAAGAGGTCAATCGAAAGCTCCAAAAAATGTATGAACGAATGGCCGATGATATAAAAGAAAAAGAAATTCTTGACCTGAAAATACATATTCATGACACAATCGGAAGAAGCTTGCTGACAATTCGTGATATAATGGAAAGCGACGAAAACACTGACAAAAAGCTTGAGGCTTTACAGGAAGCAACCGCAGTGCTTACAAGTGATCGAGTGACAGCCAGCGGAACGATGGAAGAGGTTGTTCAGACAGCGGAAATCCTCGGTGTAACGGTGATGATGGATGGATGCCTTCCGGCCGATTCACTTGCCGAAGAGCTTACCGTTGTCGCTGCAAAAGAATGTGTAACAAATTGTATCAGGCATGCCGGAGGCAATGAGGTATATATCAGCGTAAATGGGCGAAAGGATGTGTTTGATATTACGATAACGAACAATGGCGCTGCACCGTCGGGCCCTATTAAGGAGGGCAGCGGACTCTCGTCGATTCGCCACAGCATAGAATCTGCCGGTGGAGAAATGCACACTGTATATAAACCACGATTTGAATTGCTGCTTATCATTCCAAAGGATGCGTCAAGTTTTATATGAAAACCTGACATGCAGCACCAGCTCTCGCCAAATACGATTATTAATGAGCTGATGTTCAATAAAAGGAGAACGATATATGATAAATACAATACTGGTTGAAGATGATTTATATATTCAAAAGCATTTTGCCGAGCGGCTGAAATCAAACGAAATTTTTCGCCTTGTCGGCGTATATCGTGACGCTTTTGAGGCAGAGAGAAACTGCAATAGCTCAATACAACTTATTCTTATGGATGTACAAACACAGCACAAGCACTCCGGTCTTGCCGCCGCAAAACGTATAAAAAAGGCTTTTCCGAATATCAAAATAGTGATTGTAACCTCACTTGTCGACCCGCAGGTATTGGAACGAGCAAAGACAGGTGCAGCAGACAGCCTGTGGTATAAAGACCACGGCACAGAGGAGCTGATAAGTGTGATAAGGCGTACCCTTGCAGGCGAAAAAGTATTTCCTGACACCTCTCCTGCAATTGAAATGGAAGGCACAATGTCCGATACATTCTCGCCCCGACAGCTTGATATTCTCCGCTTATACATAAAGGGCTTTACATATCAGGAGATTGCCGATAAACTGGGCATCTCCAAAAACGGTGTGCGCTGGAACTTAGACGATATGGTTGAAAAAGGTAGATTTGAGAATCGAGAAGCGTTGGTTGTGACAGCTATTGAGAACAAGCTCATGGTGACCACTTTAAAAGACGAATAGAGTAAATGAACCCCTTGACTGACACGGTCAAGGGGTTTTTGTGTCCCAAAGTCAAAAAAGTTTGAAAATAGTTTTTTCTGTCACTGGCACTTGTGCCAGTGACAGACCTCAAAAAATCCGTACAATAAAATGTGTAAGACTATAGTTGTAGTAGAAAGGGGGAGCAATGAATGTTGAAATATAACAAATACATTATGACCCTGTTGATGGTTTTAATTATGCCAGCCTTGGTTTCTGGATGTGTGGCAAAACCGTCAGAGGATTCTAATCTGACCGAAGATAAAACAACCGCCACAACCACAGAGGCGACCACAGAAGCAACCACAGAAGCATCGGTACAAAAAGACACAGATTTATCAAGACTTCAAAACACAATTCTTGACAATAAAGAATCGGTTGGAATTGCCTATATCGGTTATGTCGGTTACGAGGCTGATGAGGAAGGAATCCTAAATTTCGTAAAAGACAGTCAGTATGCGGATAAATGTGATTTTCTCTGCGGCGCGCCCCTTGTCAATGTGGGTGGTGCGGAGCTTTATGCGGTAGTTATTGCCGATACAAAATACAGTGTGTCTGTTTATCGGGCGGAAATAACTGATAATGGTGAATATTCTGTAAATACCGACAATACACTCTATAATTACAACGGAAATGGAATTGATTATTTTTTACTGCGCTGCAATGAAAGTGAAATACATTCAAATGTATCGCTGAGCTTTAAAAAAGGAAACGACTCTTTTTCGGTATTCCCGATGCTGTCAGGAATGGATGGGCAGCTTGTTGACGGAAATTACTATGATTTTTCAATATATTCCGATTATGGCGGCAGCGGTGAGTCCGAGGATAAGAATGTAGCAATAGCAAGGGAAATCCTTTTGGAGTCTCAGGAGGTGCAATACTACATAAGCATGGGTATGAGTGTACAGTATACGGGCCAGATTGATGAAATTGAGGGACGACCGTAATCTACCGTGTGAGTTAAAGCACGGAATAATAAAATAAAAAAGGGAAAAAGAAAAAAAGGAGGGAAAAAATATGGTAGATATTAAATCAATGGCAGCTGCAACAGCCCCGAGAGAGTTTGAACTCTCTTATACAACCACAATTGAAGATGTATATGAAAAGCTTAGCACACATGCATCGGCTTTTAAAATGCCTTTCAAAATCAAAGGGGGCATCCCAGGAAAGCGCATTTCCTTTGAGAAAGAACCGAACCTAGACGTTACGGTCTGGGTCTTTGTTAAGGATGGCAACAAAATTAAAGTCATGGCAAACATCCAGGAGAACACAACAACCGTCAATGGTATGCGAGTTGACAAAAACAGCGTAATTCAAAAAGGTGTAAGCGGAGTAGCTAATCTTCCTATTCAAAGAGGTGAGTATCTTGATGAGGTGACCGAAAATGTTAAAAAGATACTCAACGGCGAGCAGGTTGAAGATTATGTAGCACCCGTTGGTGTAAACGGCAGTGGACAGACGGAAAAGGATTGGCTTGTAGCCCTTCTTCTCTGCCTTTTCCTCGGCGGAGTTGGTGGCCACCGTTTCTATGTGGGCAAAGTAGGATCAGGCATTCTCTATCTTTTTACCGCCGGCGTTTTTGGAATCGGTGTACTTGTTGATCTGATAAAGATCATTACCGGCAAATTCACTGACAAAGACGGAAATCCTATTCAAAAAAAATAGACAGGACTTCTTGACAGCCTTTAGACAAATATGGCTTAAAATTGGGAACTGTGCCTGAACTCTTTCGGGCACAGTCCTGATTGCGAAAGGAGAACTTGTTATGAGTAAAAGAAAAGAGCACATCAAAATGACCATATTTATTATGGTCGCCGGCATAGCATCGATGGTTTTGGGTGTATTCGGAATTGTCACAAGCAGAATTGAAAAGAAAGAATATGCAGCCTCAACTGATATACGGAAAGTTTCCGCTGTTATTGTTGACTTTTCAACCTACGATAGTAAGGATGACAATGGCGATGTAGATTATACAACATATAAATTCAAAATTTCGTATGAAATTGACGGAAAGACCTATAAAGGAAAGTGCGAAGAACGTGTTTGGCCAAGAGATATCGCAAAAGGATATGCATACGATAAATTGAGAAAAGGCGATACAATAAAAGTAGAGGTCTATAAAACTACAAAAGGAAATTACAAGCTTTCCCCGGAGGGGAATCCCGTTGATTTCCTTCTCTATTGCGCGGCGATCCCTTTTGGCTTGTTCCTCGTTGTTATAATGATATGTGACATTGTAAAAGACAAACGGAAAAAGCAGAGCGAAAATGAAGTGGTCAGCAAGGAATAAATCAGAGGTGATTTTATGGATTTATCAGTATCGCTGTGCATTGCAGCCTCTTTTGCTATATTATGTACATTCTATATCGGTAAAAGTATACTTGTAATGGATTTTTCGGAATATCTTCCCAAGAATTTGAAAAAAGCTAAGCTGGAAAGATTGCTGGCAAAAAGGGAAACTCCTCTACAGGATTCGAAAATCCGAAAGGATATAAGAAAAGCATTTGAAAGAGTACTGATTCCGCTTGGAAAAGCGGATCAAAAGCTTCTTACGGCAAGAATGGACCTGGCTTTTCGAAAAAAAATCGTCAGTCAGATCGACGTACTTAATAAGAATAAGCTATGCCGCAAAATTTACGTCACGGATGTTGTTCCCATTCCTAAAAATAACTTTGAAACATGGAACGATGATGGCAGAGAATGGCGGGAATCGGTTTTGAAGTGCAGCACCCTGGAGCGTTTCGAGTCAATGCAAGGCAACAGGGTTCAGCATGAGATATACCGTAAAAATTCATATCTCCGAATACTTCAGTCGAGACACGTTCGCCGCACAGACAAAAAAGAGAATAAGAAAAGCTATTATCACGATATGTTGAGAATAACCTGCCCATCATGCGGTGCAAGAGTCAAGCTGAACAGTCAGCAGGTTACCTGTGAATATTGCGGCGCCGTTATAAAAAACGAGTTTTACGATTGGCAGACCGAATCGTTTGAGATTTATGAAACGATCAGTACAAATATGAAAAGATTTTTACAGCTTCTATTGTCCGGTTTCATACTTTTCTTAAGTGTCTTTCCATGCTTATACTTGATCGAGGATACGGAGATTTCCCTTGCAGCCGGCGTCGGTGCAGCGATTCTTGCTTTTGGAACGATTGTTACACCTATTATTTGTGGAAAAGTTAAACAAGACAATTTAGCGAAAAAGATCGTAGGATATTCAGAGAACTACCTCAGATCCTGCTTAAACGAATACTTTAGCAAAAACGAAAATGACAATGATCTGCTTGATTTCAGTATCGGCACGATCAAGCTTTTAAAAGTCTCTAACACAGATGAAATAACAACGGTTAAGTCTGAAGTTTATGGAACAAAAACCTTTCTTCCTGAAAATAAGAAACCGTTTACAAAAAAATTCAAAAAGAAACTGACCATGCAAAGGGCTAGATATCCAGAAAAAAGAAAGTCTGACGGTGAATTTTTTGTTGAAAAGGAATGTCCGAGCTGCGGAGCAACATTCTTGCCAGATGAAAACGGATGCTGTTCTTATTGTGGTTATAGCCTTCACGGAGATAGCGAAAAGTGGAAAATAAAAAGCTGAATCCTGTTAAAATCCTGCAATGCCGATTAGGGTGAAAGAGGGAAACATTTACATATTATTAATTTTAAAAGGAGGGAAATCTATGAACAAAAAGAAAAAACTTTTGACTGTCGTAACATTAGTCATACTGATGCTCGAGGCATCAGTATTTACTGTTTCGGCAGCGGACAATCATTCGGTTGACGAAAACACAACCTATGTAACCAACTTTGCTGAGCTAGAAAAAGCTCTTGAAGCCACCTCAAACGAGACAAACCCACCCGATAAGCTTGTTGTTCTCAAAAATAACATAGATTACGAAGAGCAAGTTCCGAGCGATTGGAGCTATCAGGATGAGCAGGAGTGGTATTCCGAAATCACAGTTAGCTATCCCGGAAAAATCACCCTTGACTTGAACGGAAAAACCCTGAAAGTTACAACTGATATTCGTTCAGACGAGGAGACAAGGGATCTGTTTGTGGTTTTTTCGGGTTCCAAGGCAAACACCGACTTCACAATTACCACAACCCAGTCCGGCGGACAGATAATCTTTAACTCAACAGCCAACGAAACTTCAATGATCGCTGTGAATAACCCAAACGCAGATGTGAATATTCTTGGAAAAGCAGGGAAGTTTATCAACTATAATCTCACTCTTACAGCACAATCCGGAAGTGACACTTATATAAACGATAAGAACAGGCACCACGTTATTTCCTTCTATGATATAAACAATCTCTATATCACCGGTACTCTTATTCAGAATAATGCACGCGTCCCGTCTTGTATATATTCATACGGACCGGAGCCGCAGGGCAATGTTACAATAACAGGAAACTCAGAAATAGAAGTAATTTCAAATCAGCTTCTTAATGAACAGCCGTTCAGCACAATATATTTCCAAAACACCCCATCCAGCAGAAAAGTAAGGCTTGGCGGCTGTTATATTGGACAAAAGGGAAATGTAAATTCAATCTATTACGGTGGCCAGCCTCCTCATTTCTATGACATAGTTCTATCACAATCTCTGGAAAAGCCGAACTATGTTATTATGCACAACGGTACCAGGGCATACAATACCTGGCCTGACTTTGTTAAGTTGGATGCGGATATAAAAATTATCTCCTCCTGTCACGATTCTGAGCCTGAATTAGAGGAAAGGATATCACTTCTTGGTCACTACAAGTACTGTAAAAAGTGTGATGCTCTTGAAAGCTTCCAGGAGCATCAGTTTGGCAGAACTCTCGCTGCTAAAGAGGCAACATGCATCAGAAAGGGAAGAACGGTCGGCTATGAGTGCTTCGGCTGCAAATATTATGAGGGTTACACCGAACTGCCAGCACTTGGACACGATTTGAGCGACACCTATACGGTTGACTGGCCGGCAACCTGCGACAAAGATGGAAGGGAATCCAGACACTGCAAACACACTGGCTGTGAGTATGCAATTCAGAAAGTCATTCCGAAGCAGCACCAGAGCCTTGTATGTAATGGCACATACTGCCAAAGCTGCAAGCAATATGTTAACCCGACCAAAATAGGTTACGGTGACAATTCCTGTAAAAACATAACCGCTTACTTCTTTACTCCGACGGAAACGAAGGTTTATCTTATCACCATAACTTCGTCAAATCTCGGCAGCGAAAATATTCAGGGAACAGAAGTAAACCTTGTTGAGAATAACCGGCTTAGTGAATCCGTCTCTAGTAACGATAAAGGAAAAGTTACCGAAGTCAGACTTGAAAAAGACAAAACCTACGATGTTACACCGTATATAACTAATTCAGAAAGTCAAGACTGCATAGTTAACATATCCTGTAAGGAACATAATGCGGTTATAGATAACGAAATTAAAGCAACCTGCACAAAGACAGGTCTCACCAAAGGTAAGCACTGTTCAGTTTGTAACACCGTTATAGTCGCTCAGACCAAAGTCAAGGCTCTTGGTCATAAGTACTCCAAGTCTGTTGTCAAGGCTACTCTTACCTCAAATGGCAAGATTACCAAGAAGTGCACTGTTTGCAGTACGATAGAACCAACAATTTCGATAGCGAGAATTAAGTCAGTTTCGCTGAAAAAGTCGGCGTATACATATAACGGAAAGGTTCAGAAGCCTTCGGTCATCGTTAAGGATGCAAACAAAAAAACGCTTAAGAATGGAACAGATTACACCGTTGCTTACAGCAAAAACAAAAATATCGGCAAGGCAACAGTAACCGTTACCTTCAAGGGCAATTACAGCGGCAGCAAAAAGCTGAGCTTCAACATTCTTCCCGCCGCGACGAGCACGATCAGCGTTAAGCAGACCACAAACTCAATCACGGCTTCATGGAAAAAGGTTGCCGGTGTAAGCGGATACAGAGTATACCTTTACAAGGGCAAAAAGCTTGTCAATAGAGCTGATACAACGAAGCTCTCACACACATTTAAAAAGCTTTCAAAGGGTACGGAGTACAAGATTGTTGTCAAAGCCTATAAGAAGATTGATGGCAAAAAGGTTCTTTCTCTCGTTTCAAAGGAGCTTCTGACCGCAACAAAGCTTTCTGCGCCGACTTCGGTCAAGGTCAAAGCAGGAAAGAAAATGGCAACCGTCAGCTGGACAAAGGTTAAGAGTGCAAACAGCTATACGGTGTATTACAGCACAAAGAAAAACAGCGGCTTCAAAAAGCTCACTGTTATCAAAAACAGCGCAGACATCAAAAAGCTTTCAAGCGGCAAGACCTACTACTTCAAGGTTGTTGCCAACAAGAAGGCCGGAAAGGCTGTTGTGGCTTCTGATTACAGCAAGCTTATAAGCGCAAAAATCAAGTAATGGTGTTATCTGAACCGGTCAACAGATAACCGCAAAACCCCGAAGCAGAAATACTCTGCAGCGGGGTTTTTTTGTGGCAAAAAAACGGTGTTTCTGTTATGCTAGATATATTAAGAGATTGATATGTAGTGATGTTATTTTGACATTAAGAAAGGTTCAAGGTACTGCTTATGATAAAAAGGAAATTTGCAACATTTATGTTGACATTAATACTGGTGATGACAGGTGTATCGACGATTCGTGTGATAGGCTATGCGCAGGAAGAATCTTCTGGTTCATCAACAAATCCCCAAGAGGGAGTTACAGAATATAAGTACAGTGCTGAAAGTGATTCTCAAAAAGGTGTCGCATTAAAGGTTGAATGGAACGAACCCAAATTAGGAGAGGATACAACATTCCACGTTTCGGCGGATGGTGGCAGTGGCCGGTATTTGTTTAGAATGGATGCACCGAGTTATTCCAATCCGGGTGAGTATAGTTTTGAATCCGTGGCGGATCCAAGCCGCGGAGCGTGGATTCAATATACAGATGAGTGTGAATCTCACGACTTTGAATTCACAATGACTGCTTCGGGAGTCTATAACTTCAGGTTTTATGTAATGGACAAGACGTCAGGTGTCTATTATATGCGTGTGAGCACAAATATACAGGTATCTGACAAGGCTTATCCGAGCGTGGATGACATTGTGAATGCTGCGGTAAAAAAGTGCAGCAAGGAGACTGATGGTTCGGACTATGAAAAGGCATTGTGGCTGCATGACTGGCTGTTGCAGCAACTTGATTACGATCATTCCCTGAAATGGTCTTCGGCGGAGAGTGCACTGACACGAAAGCTGGGCACATGTCAAGCATATGAGAGCGCCTATTCGAAACTGCTTACTGCAGCCGGCATAACAAATGCTGAGACAAGGGATACCTATGATGGACATACCTGGAATGCCATGAAGCTGGATGGCAAATGGTATCAGGTGGACTGTACATGGGATGATACAAAAGACAATTATTATAACTTTGATCAAACGCATTTGTATTTTGGACTGACGGATGAACTCATGGCGTTGGCACACACCGGTCATGATCAGATTTATACGGCAAGCGGTTATGGCACACGTTCCACAAGCCTGGCAGACAACTACTTTGTCAGAAACGGAGATGCCGCAAAGTGGGCGCGAGCCTACGCTGAGAGGATTCAGAAAAATCTCAATGCAGGTAAAACCAAATTCGAAGTTAGCACTGACAATGCGTCATATCCGCCGAGCATTTCGGGTATTCAAAATGGGATTATAGCATATGCCTTAAATCAGATGACGTGGAAGGCGGGAAGTAAAAAGGTTGCATTGCGTGTGGCAGGGACATCCACCAAGCTTTCTTTTACTGCAAAATATACGGACACAGTAAAGCGCGTGAGAATAGTATTTGCTCCAAATGGAGGGCGTGTGAGTTCTGGAAGTAAGACTGTCATTTGTGGAAAAACTTACGGAACACTGCCGACACCTACCAGAAGGGGATATACATTTGCAGGCTGGTACACAGCAAAGAGTGGCGGCAGCAGGATCGGCAGCAGCTCGGTTGTGAGGACCACCAGGAATCAGACATTATACGCAAGGTGGAAGCTGGTAAAGTACAAGATCCAGTACAGGCTTGGCAAGGGGAAAAACAGCCGGTCCAATCCAGTCGGTTATACCGTCGCGTCTAGGACTATCGTCTTGAAGAATCCGGTCAGAAAAGGCTACACATTTAAGGGGTGGTACAGCGATCCAAAATTCAAGAAAAAGGTTACGAAGATTGCAGCCGGCAGCACCGGCAGCAGGAAACTCTATGCCAGGTGGGTGAGAAAATAAATTCGTATAAATCGATGCAAAACGATGAATAGCCCCTTTGTTGTCGAATTGTGGAAAATGTGCGATAATGAGTGCTGGAGAAAGTATTTGGCGCCAAGGAGGCATAAAGGGGATTATGGCAAAAATTGCGTTTTGTGATGATGATGTTTCTGTGCTTGCTGAGATGCAAAGACTTATGGAACAGTATTGTGCGGAGAGAGACTGCAAAATAGAATACAATATTTTTAATCATCCTTTTGACCTGGTGGCGGAAATAGAGAAGGGAAACAGATATGATATCCTGTTTATGGATGTCTTGATGCCGGGAGAGAATGGAATTGAAGCGGCAACGGAGATACGAAAATACGATAAAAACGTCAAGATCATATTTGTCACTTCGTCCTCTGAGTTTGCGGTGCAGTCTTACGTTATAGGCGCATACTATTATCAATTAAAGCCCATCTGGGCAGAGAGCTTTTTTCGTTTGCTTGATTCTGTGCTTGCAGCCTGTAAAAAGGAGGCGGAGACCAGCCTCATTCTGCGATGTAAGAGTGGAATCACCCGTATAGATATAAAAGCCCTGGAATATTGCGAAGTCATTCACCGCACCCTTATATTTCACCTGAATACAGGAAAAGTACTGGAAAGCGCCGGCAGCATGGATGAGCTTGTAAAGCAGCTTTCCACGTATCCTTTTTTTCACAGACCTCACCGTTCTTATCTGGTAAATCTGGAATATGTGCAAAACATAACATTTAGGGGGATTACCATGTCTAGTCTTGCGGAAATACCGGTTCCACGGGGAAAATACAATGAAGTAAAGGATGCATTCCTTGAATATGCGTTCCAGAACAGGCAGGTAATGATATGAGCCTATATATTTCGCTCCTTAACAATATGGCTGTGAGCTTTTTTGGGGGAATATTATCAGCGTCTTTTTGTAATGCGCTGTCCACTAGGAAAAGAAAACTCATTTTCATAGGATGCATGGTTTTACTCCCTCTGATACAGAGCATATTATATTTCAGCAAGGGCGCTGATTTTGTAAGACATATTTATCCGTTGGCGGTGCATCTTCCATTGGTCATTGTTCTCTGGATGTTGACAGGAAAATTGCTGTGGTCTGTTTTTTCTGTACAGGCGGCATACTTGTGCTGCGAACTTAGAAGATGGGTTGCACTTGCCACAGTTGCTGCATTTTCGGGAAGGCAGATGATGCAGGATATTACAGAACTTGTGGTTACAATCCCTGCATTGCTGCTTCTGCTTCATTTTGTGTCACCTGCAGTCAGAGGATTGTCAGATAAAAGTCTCAGGGAGCAATGGCAGTTTGGAATCATACCGGCGCTATATTATGTATTTGACTATTTTACAATAGTGTATACGAACCTTCTTTTGAGTGGCAGTTACGTTGTAGCGGAATTTATGCCTTTTGTATGCTGTGTTGCATATCTGGCCTTTCTCTTATATAACTCCAAAAAGGAACAGATGCAGAATGAGATGAAGCTGATCCGGAATAATCTGGATCTGCAGTTAAGTCAGGCGGTGAGGGAAATCAGCAGTTTGCGTGAGTCGCAGACATTGACCAGACAGTATCGCCATGATATGCGTCATCACCTGCAGTATGTGTCTACATGTATAGAAAATGGTGAAGTTGAACAGGTGCAGGCTTATATATCGGGAATATGTAAGGAGATTGAGGCGCAGAAGGTCCAAATATACTGTGAAAATGAGGCAGTGAATCTGATCCTATCTTCATTTGCGGGTAGAGCCAGGAAGAAAGAAATTGAAATAAAGATACAATGTGCAATTCCCGCAGATTTTACTGTGTCGGAAAGTGATCTGTGTGTGCTCTTGTCTAATGCCTTGGAAAATGCCTTGCATGCATGTGTGCCTTTGGCTGCAGAGGGAAGATCATGCGAGATTGATGTGAATTTTTATGAAAGAAATAAACACCTTTTTTTACAGGTGGTAAATGACTGTAAAGCTCCCATAAAGTTTCAAAATGGAATACCTGTGTCTGATATGGAAGGACATGGTATAGGCGTTCAGAGCATATGTGCGATCGTGCAGCGTTACGGTGGGGTTTTCAGCTTTGCGGAAAAGGATGGCAAGTTTACGCTCAGACTGTCATTGTAAAAGAGTGTCGATTCGATACATTTTTGGTACGATTCGTGCATTTAGACCTCACTGATTGCAAATACATAATAAAATATACTCAGATTATGTGATTGCAATAAAGAGGAGGATATTATTATGAAAAAGACAATGAAAAAACTGATGGTTCTCATAATGACCATGATGATGGGAATGTCTCTGGTGGCATGCGGCGGTGCAGATAAGCAGCCTGCGATTGATGCGTTCAATAAGACAAGTACATCTTTTAATGAGGTTGCAAACATTATCAACGAAAATCCACAGGCTTATGATCAGGATTTGGTTGATACAATGGTCGACATGGCCGGTGTGCTCAATGAGCATAAACAGATCTTAGAGAGCGATGATGATGTTGAGGAAGAAAAGCTTCAGGAAATGATCGACTGGTATGGTACGGTTGATGAGTGGGTTGCTCAGGTTAAGGAAGAAATTTCAAAATAGTTTATTATTAGATCATGTGGTGAAGACTGCATACCAGAGGGGCGGGCACATTGGAGTGCCTGCCCTTTTTTAAT
>NZ_JBEHVV010000010.1:0-44531 GCF_040227395.1 Coprococcus sp. RTP21428st1_C9_RTP21428_210409 | reverse complement strand
ATATATGTCAGCAGAGCTGACTAGCTTGCGGCAAGATTCGCCAGCGAATCTTAAGAAGAAAGACATTCAAATAAGAATATGGCAAAGGAAATAGTGGAATTATGAAAAAGGTAGTAAAATTTGGCGGAAGTTCATTGGCAAGTGCAGAGCAGTTTAAAAAGGTTGGAGCAATCATCACATCAGATGAGAGCCGTGTATACGTTGTTCCTTCTGCACCTGGAAAGAGATTTTCAGATGATACAAAGGTAACAGATATGCTCCTTCATGTGTATGAAACTGCGAAGGCAGGGAATGATTTCACAGAGGAAGTGAAGGCGATCAAGGCCAGATATGATGAGATCATCACAGGCCTTGAGATCAAGGATTTTTCACTTGATAAGGATTTTGAGGAGATTACAAAGCAGTTGGAGGATCTTACCAATCCGGACCCAATGTGCACACTGGACTATGTGGCATCAAGAGGAGAGTTCCTCAATGGTAAGATTATGGCTGCATATCTTGGCTTTGAGTTTATAGATGCTGCAGAGGTTATCTTTTTCAATGCAGAGGGCAATCTCAATAGCTATAAGACGGAGAAGGTACTTGGTGAGAGACTTGCCAAGACACAGCATGCGGTTGTTCCAGGATTCTATGGACTTGGCAAGGATGGCAAGGTAAAGACATTTTCCAGAGGCGGTTCAGATGTAACGGGCTCGATAGTCGCACAGGCAAGCAGAGCCGATGTATATGAGAACTGGACAGATGTCTCAGGCTTCCTTGTAGCTGACCCACGTATTGTTCCAGATCCAAAGCCGATCAAATATATTACTTACAGAGAGCTTCGTGAGCTTTCATACATGGGTGCATCAGTTCTCCATGAGGATGCGATATTCCCTGTACGCCACTGTGGTATCCCAATCAATATCCGCAACACAAATGCGCCTGAGGACGCAGGAACCTGGATAGTTGAGAGTACCTGCCAGAAGCAGGATTATGTTGTAACAGGTATTGCAGGTAAGAAGGATTTCTGCACAATATTTATTACGAAGGCTATGATGAATTCAGAGATAGGATTTGGAAGAAAGGTGCTTCAGGCATTTGAGGAGAATGATATCTCATTTGAGCATATGCCATCAGGTATTGACACGATGACTATCGTAGTTCATGCTGATGAATTCGTACACAAGGAGCAGAGAGTTATATCTGCCATCCATAGACTTGCAGAGCCGGATTCAGTTGAGATTGAGTCAGGACTTGCGCTTATAGCTGTTGTAGGCCGTGGAATGAAGTCAGCAAGTGGTACAGCAGGCAAGTTGTTCAGCGCACTTGCAAAGGAAGGCATCAACATAAAGATGATAGACCAGGGTTCATCAGAGCTGAATATCATAATCGGAGTAAAGAACAGTGATTTTGATACAGCTATAAAGGCAATATACAACACATTTATAACAGACAAGTAATAACAGATTGCTAAGCATCGTAGGGGTGGGCACGTATTAGTGCTTGCCCCTATTTTATTGGTGGCTTTCTCTGGCAAAAGGAGTGGGATGGAACTATGATAAAGGTGCTATTCATCTGCCACGGCAACATTACTAGATACTCCTATAAAGCCCATAAATAAGCCATTTCTTAGTTGAAAAAGTGCTCTACTACACACTTACTACACGTTTTTTAGAGAAATAGCTCGGTATGAATATATTAAATGGATAATTGACATCATGGTATATATGCCATATAATATTTACAAAGGAGATTATATGACAGAATTTAAACTGATAGCATATGAAAAGGAAAATGGCGAAGTTCCAGTAGAGCAGTTTCTTGGTTCTGTTAATCCTAAGATGCGAGCTAAAATATTTGGATTGCTGGGTATATTACAAGAAAAGGGAAATATGCTTAGAGAACCTTACAGTAAACATCTGGATGACGGAATATTTGAATTGCGTTGTAAATTCGGGAGTGATATTACCAGAGTCTTATATTTTTTCTATTATGAGGGAAAAATAATACTGACGAACGGATTTGTTAAAAAGACACAGAAAACTCCTAAAGAGGTGATTCAGATTGCAAAGGATAGAAGAAAAGATTTCATAGAAAGGGTTATGAAGGATGAGAACATTTGATGATATGCTTTCTAAGCAGTTAAAAGATGATGAGTTCAGAAAAGAATATGAAGCTATTCAGCCTGAGATGGATGTTATAAGAGCTATAGTAGATGCTCGTACTTCTCAGAATATGACACAGAAGGAGCTTGCAGAACGTACTGGTATTAACCAGGCAGATATCAGCAAGCTTGAGAATGGAACAAGGAATCCTTCGGTTAATTTGCTTAAAAGATTAGCGGATGGTATGGGAATGGCTCTTAAGATTGAGTTTGTACCTAAACAGAAAGCGTGATTATATGACCTCACTGGAATGTTGTCTGGTGAGGTTATTTTATTAATTAATATGGAGGATGATAAATGATAGATATTGGAATGGGAGATTGGATAAAGGATTATAATGGCTATTTGCTTATGAAATTTACCAGTAAATACCGTTATCAGCAACGATTTCTCGATGGAAAACTGTTTTTTAATACATCTGATTTTTTTGCAAGATGTGATGATGCAGGACGAAGTGACCATCATGAGGGAAATGCTATAGTTGTTAATGAATCTGAGAAATCAACGTCGTCATTAAGATATGAAATTATCAATGGTCAAGTATGCTTGATAGAAGAGGACTATACAAATAATATGTCGGAATACAGAAAGAGCAACGTGTTTAGCTACTCACCAGCTGAAAATAGAAGGAGAAAGGTTATGTCTTTTTATACCATGTATATAAATTCTGATAATGAACAGGTTTCTCCGTTTGCTGATAATATGTCTAAAGAGTTCGGTGAATATGGGATTATTATATTGGATAGGCAAGAGTTTTTTGATAGGATAGAAAAAGCACTAAAAAAACAGAATGAAATTAAAAAGGCACAGCTTGGATTTGTTGAATATCACGATATAAAACCTGGTGTTAATCATTGGCATCCATTTAAAAAAGATAAAAATAAGTTTAAGTATCAAAATGAGTTTAGAATCACATTTATAAATGATAATGATAAATGTTTTACATTAGATTTGGAGAAATCATTGAGAGATATAGCTGTCCCAATACAGGCTAAGGATATAAATGAAATATATTTTAAAGACAGAAATTTAATGTATCCAGTATATAAGAAATATATTTTGAGGAGATTTATTTATAAAATGACAGAACCTTTTGTAAAATAGAAAATATTATGATAGGTGAATGTTGAGTCGTTTCAAATTGATTTAAAGAACAGAAGAGCATTTTAGGTGAAAGGGGATTCTATGTTAGATAAGATTTATGAAATGGTAAGGAAATCCTTAAATGGAGATAAGCCATTTTTAAGAAAATTAAGAATACTTAGGTATATGGCATGCATAATAATATTGTTTATTGCATTTTGTAGTTCATATTGGAATGTATTGGAATATATAAATCTGTCATGTGCCCCATTATTAGCCGCAAAATACAGAATGTTATTACATAAAAGTGGAATAGCTATTTTCGGAATATGGATAACATACAGTCTGTTATTTCAAAATTTATATAGAAAATGTGATATTGCTTATTACATGCAATTATCGTATATAGACATTTTACTTGATTTTCTTTTTACTGTTTATTTTTTACTATATGCAGTAAATCTAGGAATAGAGTATGCAAACGGATTAGAAATACAAATTGAAGTACAAGCTATTATTGCTGTTGCATATTTAATCTATGGAGCATTGGGCACATCATATACATTGCATCGGATTAGATATGAGCATAATCAACCTATTAAATATACTGGTTATTGCGATAACGAAGGAAAGCCTATACCAATTGAAGCTAAGATTTTTTATAATGGCAAAGAATACAAAGTTGTTAAGCATGAGAAAACATATAGGCTATTACCAGATGATGAGAAGATAATAACTTCAAGATTAATGAAACTTGAAGATGCTGCGTGTGATAGAGAAGGAAGGTTGATTATATACAAATAAAGAATAGATTAATTATGGAAGGTTGAAATACACCTTCTTTTTTATACTCATTTTTAAGGATGTGGTGTCAAAAAGCATACATAAATATTGGGATGTTCCATAAAGGTATGTCCATACATTTTGGGACTGTTTAGCAGTCCTTTTTAGTGGTCTCAAAAAATACACATTTCAGGACTAAGGAAGGAGCTAATATCATGAAGAGATATGGTTGTCACAGAACAAGTACAAGAGAACAGCATTTAGACAGAGGCATCAAGGAGATTACAACCTATTGTGAGCAGAACAATCTGGAACTGGAAAAGATATTTACTGACCAGCAGACAGGAAAGAATTTTAATCATCCAAGATATCAGGTATTGAAAGAGGATGTATTAAGAGCTGGTGACGAGTTGATTATTACTGAGGTAGACAGGCTTGGCAGAAATAAGCAGGAGACATTAAAGGAATTGCAGTATTACAGGGATAATGGTATTTGTGTAAAAATACTGGAGCTTCCTACTACGCTTATGGATTTATCAAAGCTTGATAATGCTATGGCTAGGATACTGATGGAAACCATCAATAATATGTTTATAGAACTATATGCAGCTGTGGCTCAGGCAGAGATTTCCTGATTGCATGCGTTGATGGTTTAAATGGATTTCCACAGGCAATCGAGGCTGTTTATCAAAAAACAGAGATTCAGCAGTGTATCATCCATCAGATCCGTAATTCAAAGGCTGCAATGCGGATGTATCTGAACCACCGTAGGCAGAAAGCACAGAAAACGCATGGTAAAACTTCTGTGAAAACCGAAGAAAGGAGCGTAAGTTATGAGAAAAAGCGAGAAAGTCCGGGCAGAAAACCGTTCGGACTTTTCTCATATATTCCAAAATGACGGTAGAACTGTTCACAAGTGTTATGGTATAATTTGAATGCAAATTGAGCAACAAATCTGGGAAAATATAATCATCAATGTGTAAAATGTGATGGTCATGAGGAAAAAACGAGAATTACCGAAAGGGTGAGGGAGGCATTGTGCGGGAAGAGGACCAAACAACCAGTAGCCTTGGCTGTATTATTTGTTCTAATGTTTATTGGCGTATGTTTTTTTGTGAAAGCCAATCAAGCAAAGGAATTTGAGAAAAACGATTATGGGGTGTTTTTAAATGCGGATGCCTCATCTTTGGAACGATTTAAAATGTATGAAACGATTGTAATTGATGCACAGTATTTTACGAAAAGGGATATTGAATTGCTCCATCAAAATGGAACAGTCGTATATACATATCTAAATATTGGGTCGATTGAAAACTTCAGGGAGTACTATACAACCTATGCGGAACTGGCAATCGGTGAGTATGAGCACTGGGAGGAAGAAGAATGGGTAGATGTAGCAAACCCAGACTGGCAGAAGTTTATAGGACAGCTTTCTCAGGAACTATATGAAAAAGGTGTTGACGGATTCTTTATAGATAATTGTGATGTATATTATTACGATCCGCACGAGAGTATTTTTGAAGGCATTACAGCGATTCTACAAAACATAATGACGTTTGGAAAAGCGGTCATCATCAACGGTGGAGATACTTATGTGGCGGAATATAGGGAACGCTATGGGGCGATTGATCAGATTATGACAGGTGTAAATCAGGAATCAGTATGGAGCAGTATTGATTTTGATAGCGGAACTTTTGGTGAACAAACGAGCGAGACGAGAGATTATTTCTGCAAATATTTGGAAACGTGCAAGGCGGATGGGGTGGAAGTGTATCTTTGGGAATATACAACTAATCAAAAACTGATTCAAAAAATAAAAGAATACTGCAAGGAGCAAGATTTCCATTTTTATATTTCCAGTTCCCTTGAACTTAGATAATGAGTGTTGAGAAATACGAAAAAGATGAGCAAATTAAGTTTCGTCACTTCGTTCTGTCAAGGTGGCTACACCCCCTTGCGCCGCTAAAGCGGCTATCCCCTGTGGACTTGCCGTCCGCAAACAGCATAAAATGCTGTTCGCCGCCAGCAAGTTTGAAAAAGAAACATAAAGCTTTGGAGGTGCTTATTTGAATTAAAAAGTTGATAGCATTGCGAGCCGTCCGTCACATGGCGAAATCTGGCATGAATCCTAAGACATTGCAGTACCTCATGGGGCATTCGGATATTGCCGTGACACTTAATGTTTACACCCATGTTGGACTTGAGGATGCGGAGAAAGAACTTCAGAAGATGCAGGGGTTGGAAAATGCAAGAAAAGAGATGGGGATTCCGGACAAGGATGATAAGCCTTTGAAACAGAATATGTTCAAGGTGATTTGATAATAGAATATTGGTGGGAACTGGTGGCACTCAGGCATATAGCTTGGGTGCCTTTTTGACTGGTAAAAATATGCCTTGGCCGATATAATGTAAATTGAAAACAAAAAATATTTTGTTAAGGAGAGATTTGATGGGAACATGGGGAGTAGGCATTTATCAAAATGACATAAGTGCAGATGTGAAAGAAGATTATATTGCAAAACTTAAGTCGGGGAAAAGTGATGAAGTTGCTCTGAAGGAAATATTATCAGAATATCAGGAGGACATGGAGGATATCGACTGCAAATATGATTTTTATTTTGGTCTGGCAGATACGTTGTGGAAAAAGGGAAGATTGACAGAGAAAATTAAAACAATAGCACTTCAGTTGATAGAAGAAGATAGAGTATCGCAACGTTGGCAAACAGAAAGAATTAGGTATGAGAGAAGTAAGGTATTGGACAAGTTGAAAGTGCAGTTAGAAGAGACGATGCCGGAATATAAAAAAATTCCTGTTCATAAACCATATGTCTTGGGATGGGAAGAGGGAGATGTATATTTTTTTCAAATTAAAGAGAAAATAGAGAGTTATGAAAAATATCTTGGTTGGTATGCTTTGTTTTATGTGAACAAAATATATTTGAGGGATTGGAATGTAAAAGGAGTGGCTGATGAAGTAGCAGATGTATACTTTTTCTTAACTAAAGATAAACCCGAAAGTATAGATGCTCTTCGTACATCGAAAAGAGTATGCTTTCATATAGGAAAAACAGGTAATAGATACCAAATGCATATTTATGAGAGCTCGAGGAGAAATCGTCCAAAGGATTTAACTTTGCTTGGGAAGTGTGACGGAATTCATTATCCTTTAAATAATAGTAGTAAGGGAGGCCATTTTTGTTGGAGTAGAGTAGATATAAGGGAGATATTATATGGTTACGAAAATCAGTTGAAATTAGACAACGAGGATTAACATTAAAATTATAAATAATGCACACCTCCATCCGTAGTCTGCCCCCCCTTAACTGACTACGATTTGTCTACTACACAAGGCATCCGTTTGCTCCGTTTTGCATTATTTTGCAAAAAGTGTAGTTTTAGAAAATAAAAATACGATGCCCGGAAAAGTCGATAAATCAACGCAAAACACGGCAATACAGGGCATTTCAGAACAGGAGAAATTTATGATTAAAGTACTCTTCATCTGCCACGGCACTATACTAACTTCTTTGAAAAAGCCTTGATTTACGGGCAAAAATCCAATTTTTGAAAAAAGTTTACCACCTGTTTACCACTTTTGAAAGGCAGTTTTTTAGGGCTGAAAATGTACTGAAATGAGGTATATTTTAGCGTAAGATTACAGAAGTGGATTTTTTTAAAAACTGGTAACGGCAACTATTGGGGCAGCATTTGAATATCCAGTGAAAACCTTGATTCTGTGGGAAATATTTCAACGGTAATTAACGATTACCACTTATTTACCACTTGTGAAACGATGATTTTAAGAGCCCAAACTCATAATAAAATTGAGATTGGAGAATACATATGTATAAAAATTGTCGAGAGGAATTACTTGCAGTTATGCGAGCTTTTGTTATTGAAACTGGAGAAAATGAGTTTAGTAGAGCTGAAGCCATTGCAGCTATGCGTAGGAGTGGAGGTAAGTATCCGGAAGGAACTGTGAGTGCTCATCTAACATATAGATGTTGTGCGAATATTCCTACCCGGTGTTATAAACCAATGTATGATGATTATGAAAAGATTGGTAACGGCAAATATAAAGTTATAAATTGGGAAACGGAAATTAAGGAAGTGGAGCAGGATGATAAGTTCTAGTTCCTATCAAGTAAGAAGGGAATGACTGGATTAGTCATTCCCTTTCTTTTTTTGTAATGTATCATTAAACAATAGTAATCGATTTTTGGTGGTTTCTAAATCCATATTATGGTTTTCAAGTGACATATCGTCACATGCTGTTTCTTTATTTGTTGTTAAAGTAGAATTTTCCATTTGTGATTCACGGTATTGCATATAGGAAGACAAGGCTTGGCTTGTTTGATAGCCTTAGCTTTTTGTTTTTCAACAAGTGGTATAGGCATATCGATTTTGTATAAGTCGCTCGGATTCCAAACTTCTCCAGTAGACAGCATCTGGTAGATAGCGGTAAGAATCATACGAGCAATAGCGATAATGGCTCTTTTCTTGTCACGACGTTTCGCAAGAGATTCATATTTCTTTTTGCGGTAAGGAGATTTATCCGATTTCACGGCTGCATGGGCACACTGTATTAATGCAGGTTTGAGGTAAACACCGGCACGTGTTATACGGACAGATTTTTTCTTACCAGCAGATTCGTTGCTTCCTGGTGTTAAACCAGCCCAGCAACAGAGACGTTTGGAACTGGAGAATTGAGACATATCAATACTTATTTCGGAGATGATAGTGATTGCACTATCACGTTTAACACCCGGAATGGTAGAAAGAAACTGGATAGCATTTTCATAATCAGGATCAGAAGAAATCAAATTTTCTATCATAGAGTCTACATCATTGATTTCTGCTATGATATAATTCATATGTGCGCGGACGAGGCACATGCGATATTTTTGGGAATCAGTCATCTGATATCCTTCTATGGATTCAATCACAGAATCTTCTTTGGATTTGAGGCTCCTAAGAAGTTTTGAAGCGATTTCTTCGTGGTTGATAGAAGTATCCGATTGTTGAAGTAGATAATCAATAATGGATGTGGATGACTTCCCAAAGATATCGGAAACTACAGAGTCTAGTGCGACATTACAAACAGTAAGTGCATTCTGATATCGATTCTTTTCGCTGGAACGGCAGGAAATAAGTTTATAACGATATCTTGTGTATTCTCTAAGAATACGTTTTTTTTGCAAGGAATGTAACTGCCTTTTACAAGTCCAAGACGGAATAAATCTCCAATCCATTTAGAATCTTTGGTGTCATCTTTGTTGCCTTTGACAACTTTTACCCATTTAGGGTTAGCAATTACGACATTGATTTCATCCTCAAGAAGATTAAAGACAGGAACTCAGTATTTACCCGTAGATTCCATGCAGACATCATGACAATTGTTTTCTAGCAACCATTGCTTAAATTCAAGAATAAAATTGTTGAATGTAGAAAAGCGTTTCTTTTGATAAGAAGGTTCAATACCGCCAGTAGTTTTTACTATTGTGGCAACGAGAAATGATTTGTGAACATCGACACCACAACAGGTTTGATAAGTAACTTTCATAGCAAATGCTCCTTTCGTAAAAGATAAGAAGCCATTGACTGAACTGCCACACAATTTAACGAAGAAGTTAAAACAATTCTTAGTGTACGGGCTCATGGCGCCACTTATTTGTGCTTGAAAAGGCAGAACTTACACTGATTAGTATGCTGTCTAAAACGAAGAAAGTTATTACAACTCCTCCTCCCGTGCTTTGTAGTGTAGTTTCTTTTAAGTTGTTTTACATCACGGAGTAGAATTTGTAACACTTTCATTACTATTTGTGCCGCCAGCCGAAGGCGGCGGAATGGAGATTAGTATGAACATTAAGAAAAATATTATAAAAAAGTGTCCATCGGATACGCATAAGCAGTTTTTAGAGTATGCTTTTTGTTTTTTTCAAGAAAAAAACTGCAAGGCGATATTGAAAGGTTCAATTCAAAAAGATACCGCTCATAAATTTTCCGATATAGATTTGGTGTTAAAAAGGATGGATAAGGAGCTGGTGAGAGAATTTATATTTAATTTTGGAGAAGTTGTTCTAATAAGCAGAACGCAAAGACCATTGGGGATTCTGATAGTTATTTATAGTGATGGATTGTGTTTGGATTTGGATTTTAGAGATAAAATTACAAGAGAAGAGATTAATGATTGTGATGTGATTGGTGTGGCTTTTACGGATGGAGATATTGCGGAAAAGGTGGTGAGATGCACCAATATTTTAGAAGAAGAGAATACAGATGATTGGGAGAATATGCAAAGATTATTTCATCGTTCGCTTATTAAGTGGATAGGGGGAAATGAAGAGCTAGGATACAGTATTCTTCAGGAAATTTATGAATTTATTCTAAATAAGACGAGGAGTGTTGAAACTTTAAGTGGAGATTACAAAAAAAGATATTGCCTATCTTCTGAGGGAATTCAATAAGGGGTATTCACTTGACGTAAAGTATTATGGTGTTATCGAAGAATTAATAGATAATATTAGGTGAAAAAGATTCATTTTGTATTATGCTTTTGGCTTGTTTGTATAGGAGCATAGACATATTAGAGCTGAGAGGTTATACTGTTGTGATTAAAATGTTTTTTGTTAAGAATCTTGTTGGCATGTATGCTTGTAGATAATGAAGCAGCGGCGAGATAAATTAAATTGTATAATTTGATTAAGCAAGGTTAATATTCTCGAGAAATAAACTTTATTTCGTTATGGGAGAGGGTTTAGATGAATAAGATAGGTGACAATGAATTAGATGAGATATTGTCAACTCTTCAAGAAATAGAACATATAGAAATAATAAGAATTGGTACAAGAGCTATTGTGGTAAATCCAATGCGGATAACCGATGATTTGATAAATATTTTTAAAAAGTATAAGCCATTATGGATAAATACACATTTTAATCATCCTAAAGAGATAACGGCTGACGCGGTTAAGGCTTGTACTAAAATAGTTGATAGACCGAGTGACGATGTAACCCAGAATATGCTTGTAACAATTTACAAAACAGACGTTGAAACAACAGAACTACTTGAAAAGTTTGGAATTACTGTATCTAAAGATAAAATCATTGATGGAACCACACTTTTGTTGGAACCAGGACAGATGCAGACCTTGTATAGACGTGCACCTTATCTTATTTCAATGAGTGTTACGGATTTAACTCAAGTGAAATTAGAAGATATTGTCGATGATGAAGAAATTGACTTTGATAGTGAACGAAAAATACCTGTACCAGGTAATGAGCCAATTGTCGGTGTTATAGATACTCAGTTCAATGAGAAGGTATATTTTCATGAATGGGTGGAATATAAGAATATGCTTTCAAACGATATTCAGCTTGAAAAAAAGGACTATTACCATGGAACAGCTGTAACATCAATCATTGTTGATGGGCCGAAAGGTAATCCTAAGCTTGATGATGGTTGTGGTCGTTTTAGAGTTCGTCACTTTGGAGTAGCGACACAGAGTGGATTTAGTTCATTTGCTATTCTGAGGAGTATTAGAGAAATTGTGGCTAATAATCCTGATATAAAGGTTTGGAATCTTTCTTTGGGTTCGCCAGAACCTATCAAGGATAATTTTATATCACCTGAAGCAGCTGAGCTTGATCGCATTCAAAGTGAATATGACGTAATCTTTATTGTTGCAGGAACTAATACTCCAGATGGTTTAGTTCATCCTGAAATGAAAGTAGGATCACCGGCAGATTCATTAAATGCAATGGTTGTAAATTCTGTAACAATGGAAAATGAAAGTGCTTCTTATTCGAGAAGAGGACCGGTATTGTCTTTTTTCCATAAGCCTGATGTCAGCTACTACGGAGGAGATGGAAACAGGCAGGACACAAAGATTGCACTATGCATAGATAACATGGGGGCAATTTATAAAGCGGGAACTTCATTTGCAGCCCCTTGGATTACTCGAAAAATGGCATACTTGATTCATGTAATGGGATTAACAAGAGAAGTTGCAAAGGCTCTACTAATAGATTCTGCCGCAAAGTGGAGTGCGAACGGTAGAATATCTGATTCTATAGGATATGGAGTAGTTCCTAAACGAATTGAGGATGTTTTAAGCACAAGTGATGATGAAATAAAATTTTTCATCACCGGAACAACAGAGGATTATGAAACATACAATTATAATTTGCCTGTCCTGGTTGTAGATGGAAAACATCCATTTTATGCGCGTGCTGTAATGATATATTTTCCTCATTGTGACCGTAATCAGGGCGTTGACTATACTAGTACTGAAATGGATATTCATTTCGGTCGAGTTCAGCCAAACGGAAAATTGAAAACAATTGACGATAATAAGCAATCCGAAGAGGGGCAAGTTCTTTATGAAGAAGATGCACGAGAAATATATCGTAAATGGGATAATGTCAAACGTGTATGTGAAGAAATAAAGGGGCGTGCTGTTCCAAGAAAATCCTACGAATCAGGGATGTGGGGAATCAGTATTTTAACCAAAGATCGTGTGACGACAAAGAATAAAGAGGCTTTGCAGTTTGGCCTAGTTATTACTCTCAAGGAAATGTACGGTAAAAACAGAATAAATGAGTTTATTAAGAGTTGTATGGCACGTAACTGGCTTGTAACAAGACTTGATGTTCAGAATCAGGTTGATATCTATACACGGGCTGAGGAAGAAATTGAGTTTGAGTAAGGAGATAGTCATGAATACAGATAATTTGGTTGTGGCAGTTAGCTATGCACACGATAGCGATGAGTTTAATAAAAAAGTGGTGGCATTTGTAAGTTGTTTAAGAGAAAAGCATGGCTATGATGCCATAATGGATGAATATTTAAAGCAAAAGGAAACGGCAGTGGATTTTAATGAAATGATGGCTAAAATGATTCCAAATGCCAATAAGGTAATTGTATTATTGACACCAAAATATAAAGAGCGTGCTGACCAATTTATAGGAGGTGTAGGCGATGAGTATAGGATAATATTAGAAGAGATAAAAACATGTCCTAAGAAATTTATTTTTGCATCGTTTGTCCCAATTAATGATGAGGTTGTAACTAGGATTAATCCAGCTGCTTTAGGCAATAGGGAAATAGTGTATCTATCTGACGATGAGCAGTGGGATGATTTGTTTTCTAAATTGTTAGATGAACCTATTATAGATTTTCCGGATGTCGCAAATAAAAAAACAAAGCCAAGAAAGAAGAGCATTGGTTTTTGCGGGAATAAAAAGAAAACGGATTTGTTCAGGGAAACACAGATTTTGCTTTGTGAGAATAAACAAATCCTAGAACAATTTGGTCCAGATTCGTTGGTTGCAATTAATAACCCTATGTCATCAGCTATCAATACATGGAATCAGTTTAAGCAAAATATTATTATTCCCAATAATAGAAAAATAGTGGAAGCTTTTGAAAGTAATATTTCGGTTCTTTCTATGGAAGAAGTGGAAGTATACAAGAAATTTAAAATTCATGCCGAAGCTTTTGAAAGTTGTAATAAAGGAGAAATTATACGAGAGGGAACTCCAAGGTTTCCGGTAGAATTTGAGCAGATGATTAAGGGGGAGAAATAAATATGCCAGATCAATTTATAAAATTTCCAAGAGTGGAAAGTATACAGTACTTTGAGAGCGCTATGTACGGACATAATAAGGTGCTTAGATGTAAAAAAATAAGTGATAGTTATTACGAAATACAAAGAGAAGATTTACCACCAATATTTGTATTTGTATCAAATTATTATGCGCTTAGTGTATCGGATTATTATGAAATAACAAGTGAGTATCAAATAGATTGCCTTGTTACAATTTCAAATTGGAATAGGGTGACGCAAGATGCATATGAATTAGGTAGAAGAAATGGAATTGGCGTTTTTACTATGAGTGAATTTATGGGGGCTTTAAATTGTGCAAAACCAAGTGTATATATTAGGCCAATTGATAGAGAGGATAATGACAGAGCAGGCGTCGGATTTGGAAGAATCGGTTAAGGCTGATGTTTTTTTGATGGGTTCGTTTCAATATACAGAAGAAGCAAATGACATTGATTTAATTCTTATATATAGCATTGCAAATTATGATGCAATGAAACGCCTAAAAGATGTTTTGGCAGAAGCCATTTATGATACTTTTAATATTCCAGTTCATTATACAACTTTGAGTGAAAATGAATATGAGGAGATGTATGCACTTAGGCAGGAAAAACAGTGTGTATTATTTGAATATTACCATAAATGAGATATTTGATTAATACTGCCTTGACCTGCCGCCTAAGTCAGAAATGGCGTAGGCATGGTTACTGTCATTTAAAAAGAGGTGAAATAATGCCAGATATAATTAATTCCGTTAAAGAGGAATTTATAAATGAATACATAAGAAAAATAGATACTGCAATTGAAACTTATAACGCGACAATAGGTTCAAATGATGAAATATTTGATCTTGTTATTGAAATATCAAATGTTTTTGAGAATGATATACCAAATTTACAAACGAGTGTGTTGATAAGAACAGGAACGGAAATACGTGATGCAAATATTGTGAGAGCAATGCTGATAAAGTATTTGGCTGATAATGGAATTGAATATAAAGGTAAAGGAATCGAAGAAAATGTTAAGGAGAAAAGATTTTGGAATTCATTTATTCATTGGTTCGAAACAGAATTACCTGGCTTGGAATTGTTAGATGGTAAATATTTGCGGTGGGATAATTGGGATGGAGGAATGTGGTTCATAGAATTGGATTATGACCATGAATTTACTTTATATAGAGGTACAGTTTATCCAAGTTCGTTAAAGAATAATACTGGTGACTTTGTAGATATAAAGGCTTTTATAGAGATCGCATATAAGCACTGGATAATTAACACGGGAGAATGCCATTATAAATTTACTATAGAGGTTAATGATAGATTTAAAATATTCAAATTGCCATATAGGTTGCAAAATGGGATTGTAATAAAGCAAGGCTATAAATCAACTTCTCCTATTGATAAAATTATTAATTATAGAATGTTTGAACGAAAAATACAGTTTTCGGAGGAAATGATTAATAGTAAAGATATAATGGAAAAGAAAAGCGCATTAGATTTTATTATAGATGCGCTTCAATATCTAATATCAACTAAAGGAGATACTAGAAATGAACAGTATAAAGCGTTGGCTCTGAGTGTGAGCGATAATATGGATGGCAAAGTTTATGCGGTTGTGAAAAAAGAATTGGATGAATTAATGAAGTTATCCAATGAATATTTTGATGTAAGACATAATGATTATTTAAATGCTGCTAAGGAGAAAAGAGAACCATTGAATGATTCACAGTTTATAGAGTATTTATATAATCGTGCATATTCAATATTGTATCTGCTGAGATTGAAAAGTTAATACACTGATTATCATTGTTGTTAATAGCATTGAGACAAAAGAATAATTGTAAAAGGTAAAGCAATTTGAATAACTTGAGTCATAGTCCAAAACAAATTGGCATATTGACATTGGTCATATACAATGGTATTATTTCGACAATAAACAAAAAGAAAGAGCACATTGAGTGTAAGGTGAAGAAATGAGAATTAGATAGTTTAGTTTAAGTTATCACATTTAGTTTTAAGTCCTGCCGATGGCGGGCTGTTTGTGTACGCTTAAATTAGATTATCGCATCCGAATTCACTTTATACTTATCGTAGGATAAATATAGAGTTATTTTTGCGGGTCTATTTTGCGTATGCAAGATAGACCCCCTTTTGTTATGCATGTCGTGTACAATGAATGCTGTTATGTATTGAGGGCAGGCGAAGGAGGAAAATATATGGCACAAATTAATGTAAATAATCTTACCTTCGCATATGAAGGTAGTTTCGATAATGTATTTGAGAATACCTCTTTTTCTATTGATACCAACTGGAGGTTAGGTTTTGTCGGAAGAAACGGAAAGGGTAAAACAACATTTTTAAATTTGCTTCTTGGGAAATATGAATATGAAGGAAATATTAGTACCAATACGATTTTTGACTACTTTCCGTACATTGTTAATTCAGAAGAGCTGACTAAAACTGCCGGCGAGCTTATAGAATCCTGGAAGCCTGGAGTAGAAATCTGGAGGGTTATGTGTGAATTGCCGGAATTGTCTATCGATGCAGAACTTTTGTACAGACCTTTTGGTACATTAAGTTTTGGCGAAAGAACGAAGATAATGCTTGCAATATTATTCTCCGGCGGCAACGATTTCCTTTTGATAGATGAACCAACAAATCATCTTGATAAAGAAGCTAGGGAGATAGTCAAAAGTTACCTTAAGAAAAAGAAGGGATTTATCTTGGTTTCTCATGATCGTGATGTGCTTGATGCTTGTATTGACCATGTGTTGGTACTTAATCGCGCTTCAATTGAAGTTCAGACAGGTAACTTTAGCTCGTGGTGGGAGAATAAGGAAAAAGCTGATAGCAATGCACGTGTTGAGAATGAAAAGCATCTTAAAGAAATCGGAAAACTTGAGGTAGCAGCAGAAAGAGCAGGCAGATGGGCAGAGAAAAGTGAAAACACAAAGATAGGATTTGATCCCATTAAGGAGCACGACCGGTCTATAGATACTAGAGGATATATTGGTGCCAAAACCAAGAAAATGCAAAAGCGGGTGAAGGCTTACGAAGGTAGGATTGACAGAGAAATTGAAAAAAAAGAAGGACTTTTAAATGACATCGAAGAGGTGACGGACCTTAAATTAATGCCACTTAAATATCATAAAGAGCGTTTGCTGTTTGGGCGAGATTATTCGTTTAAATATAAGGATTCAGATAATAATGTATTTGATGGATTAAGTTTTGAAATTAATAATGGCGACCGCGTAGTTATTGATGGTGAAAACGGTTCCGGCAAATCAAGTCTTATTAAGGCAATTCTTGATATGAATCGTGGAATTGTTAAAGAGAATGCAAATTATGAAGGGGAAGGAATACTCGAAGTTCCTGAGAATCTAGTTATTTCATACATTAACCAAGATACATCCCATTTAAAGGGCTTTCTTAAGGATTACTGTGAATTACAGGGGCTTGATTACACGCTTTTCTTATCACTTCTTCGACAATTAGATTTTGAGAGAGTCCAGTTTGTAAAGCCGATGGAACAGTATTCAGAGGGGCAAAAGAAAAAAGTTCTGATTGCTGCAAGTTTACTCACATCAGCACACTTATATATATGGGATGAACCCCTTAATTACATTGATGTTTTTACAAGAATGCAGATAGAAAAGCTTATTGAAACTTATAGACCGACCATGCTTTTGGTAGAGCATGATGTGACTTTTAAAGAAAAAATAGCAAATAAGGTTATTAGATTATAGAAGGGAGATTGTGGCTATATGAATTACTTTATTGAAGGAATACAAGGTTCTGGAAAGACCACCATGCTTGAAAAAATGACTCAGGACAATCCTAAACTTAAAGCGTATAGAGAAGGCGACTTTTCGCCAGTTGAACTGGCGTGGTGTGCATATGTTTCGCATTCACAATATGAAATAATAATAAAGAAATATGCCAATCTTGCAGGAGAAATAAAAAAGAATACGGTGAAGGAAGGTGAAATGTATATTATTACATATACACGAATCATCACAGATATTCCTGACTTCCATAAAGAACTGGAGCAGTATGAGATATACAATGGACTAAAATCTAAGGCAGAATTTGAAGAAATTGTTTTAAGTAGATTTACTAGCTGGAGCGAGGACAATCAATTATTTGAATGCTCTATTTTTCAGAACATTATTGAGAATCAGATTTTATATTTACAGATGAATGACGATGAAATAGTGGATTTTTATAGGAGAGTAAAGGATACGCTTAAAGGTAAAAAATATAAAATCATTTATCTTTCTGTAGACAATGTCAGAGAGGCTGAAGAAATAATAAAAAAAGAGAGAAGTGATGAGGCTGGAAATGAGATGTGGTTTCCTGTTATGATAAAATATCTTGAAGGAGCACCATTCTTCAAAGCGCATGGCTATATAGGAATGGAAGGGTTAGTTAAGCATCTGGAGCACAGAGTGGATTTAGAAAGAAGAATTCTTCGAGAAGTTTTTGAGGGATATTATGAAATTATAGAAAGGAAAATAGGACTGGAGAACACAAATATATGAACGAATATAAAATTATAATATTAAGAGAAAGGCCAGAATTAGCGCCAATTGCAGCTGAGTGGTTTCATTGCAAGTGGGGCGTACCGACAGAGGCATACTTGGAATGTATGGAAGCATATTTATCAGGTAAGACAGAGAATGGATGGTGGTTATGCTTATATGGTGAAAACATAGTTGCTGGGCTTGGGGTAATAGATAATGACTTTCATGATAGAAAGGATTTGACTCCGAATGTATGCGCTGTATACACGGAAGAAGAACATCGTAAAAAGGGATTAGCCGGAAAACTGCTAAATAAAGTAGTTGATGATATGGCAAACAAAGGAGTAGCAACCTTATATTTAGTGACGGACCACATTGGTTTCTATGAACGTTATGGATGGGAATTCGTATGTATGGTTCAAGGGGATGGTGAACCGGAAAAGACAAGAATGTACATTCACAGATAGTAATATAACAACAAAAGGCAGATGGTATTAATCTGCCTTTTGTTGTAGTAAAGTCTATTTTCTTTTGCCTCTTCCATTGCCTTTTGGCACCTTAAAAGCGTCTGAATATCTTTGAAGAATATCTGTAAAGGTCTTGAATTCATGGGGATCCATTTTGGAAAAGTTGATTTTGAACATTTTACTGTACATAATCATTTGAGCCTGTGTAGCATTATCAGCCTTCTGTACCTGTTCAAAGGCATCTTCGATTTCATCAACTTCGGTTGTGTCACTTCCGGTATTGGAATCTTTTTTATGAGCTTCTTTAATATCCTTTGCAATTCCGGTGATATCGTTGCCGAGAAGATTTGCAAAATAGTCATCTTCCTTTATAGTGGCAGCTTCAAGCGTTTTCATGAAGTGGTCGCTAGTATTCGTCCCTTTTTCTTGAAGTTTTGCTCTGGTATATTCAATATATTTGTTCATGTTATGAATCTGCATAGCAGCTAGATTATCAACATAAATCTCCATATCAGACATGAAATTAGCAAAAGCAGGATTCTTAATCATTTCACAAATAAGCCTGACATTTAAATCACCGCTTTTCAGTATTTTTACAGTGGCATCATCGAGACCAAGTTCATCAACCGGAAATAGATGCTGTTCTTTATTATCTGTCATACCAAGTAGATAGTCAGTTGTTACTCCATAATACTTTGCCAAGGTAATAAGTGGTGCAATGGTTATTTCCTTCTTGGTATCATCACTTTCATAGCTGCCAAGTGCGGATTTTGATATTCCGGTAGCTTCTTCAAGTTCTACTAGGGACAGCCCTGCAGCTGTTCTTAAATCTTTTAATTTCTCTCCAAGCGTTAGCTTGCAATTCATCTATATCACTTCTTTCATTTATACTCACAAAAGGTTACCGACACATTATACAGCAGAACAACAGTTCACATCAACAAGGATTTCCATAAGCGTGGAAATTCTTATTTTTTTGCAAAAAATCCTACCTTTTGGATATACGGGATGCGGCCTCTGATTTTGAGAAAATCGCTATACAAACAAAAAAACTAAATGAGCGTTCCAAATCAATACCGATTCGGGGAAGCTAAGCGATGACCGGAAAACCGTGAGCGAGCCAAGGTCGTGATAACGGCACAGTCCAAAACAGTCCACAGGGCTAAAGAAACCAGAGGTTACCTGCCAGGAATTGAGGAGGGGAGACGACAAAAAGAAATATTAACAGGAGGAAAGATGAAGAAGCGATTTAATTAATTTTATGGAGATCAAGCGCAGTTGTTTGCTTTCTATAGAACACCAAAAGCATTTTTCCAAAGTGACGAATACAAAGATTTATCGGCGGAAGCAAAGATTCTATATGGAATTCTTTTAGACCGGGTATCTTTGTCAGCAATGAACGAATGGAAAGATGAAGCCGGCAGGGTATTTATCTACTGCACTTTAGAAAGCATACAGGAAGCGTTGGGATGTGCACATCAAAAGGCAACTAAGTTATTGCGTGAATTAGAAAAAGCGGGACTGCTTGAACGTAAGAAACAAGGGCTTGGAAAGCCGGATATTATCTATGTTATGAACTTTGCAGATAATCTGTTTTCAGCATTCAAGAGTGATGAAAATCATCATTCCGGAGAGCTGAAAATCAGCACTACAGAGTGCTTAAAATCATCAGGTAATAATACTGATAAAAATTATATTGATATTAATAATACTAATCCTATCTTATCAGCGGATGAAGATGTGGATATGGATGAGAGACGGTCATATAAACAGTATTTTGATGAACAGCTCTGTGTAGATGCTCTTTATCATGATAATCCTTATGACAGAGAAAGTATTACGGAAATAATGGAGCTTATTCTTGATACGGTCTGCTCTAAGAGAAAGACAATACGGATTGCTGGTGATGACAAGCCACTAGAGGTAGTCAAAAGCAGATTTATGAAGCTGGATTATAGCCATATATCCTATGTGTTGTCCTGTCTTAAGGAGAATTCCACACAGGTTAGAAACATTAAGCAATATCTGTTAGCTGCGCTTTACAATGCACCACTGACAATCAGTAATTATTATCAAGCAATGTATAACAATGACCATGCGAATGGGCTTGTTTAGGAGGAAATGACAAATGAAGGAATACAGAACGAAACAGATTAATTTCAGGGTTACAGAAAGTGAATATGCCCGTATCAGTGAGAGAATGCAGGAGGCAGGAGTCAACCATCCTTCTGCATATTTAAGAAAAATGGCGATGGATGGATATATCTTAAAGCTTGATTTGGGTGATTTACAGGAGATTCAAAGGCTGGCAAGAATCAATTCCAACAATATAAATCAGATTGCAAAACATGCAAATGAAACCGGAGCTGTTTATAAGAGTGATGTTGAAGAACTTACCGCAGGTCAGAAAGAAATCCAGAAACTGCTCCGTGGCATTTTTTCTGAACTGGCAAAGATTCAGTAGGAGGTAACGGTACTATGGCGGCGACGAGATTAATTCCCATGCATCTGCAAAAGAGCAGGAGTATGGGACAGTGCTTAAAGGAAAGAACTGATTATGCAAAAAATGATGAGAAGACCGAAGCCGGGCAATTTGTTTCATCTTATGAATGTGATCCCAGTACCGTGGATTTGGAATTTGAAATCACAAAGAATCAGTATGCGGTTAACACCGGAAGAAATCCAAAAGAAAAGGATGTAATTGCTTATCAGATTAGGCAATCCTTTAAGCCCGGTGAAACTACACCGGAAGAGGCAAACCAGATAGGATACGAAACGGCGATGCGATGGACGAAAGGAAAACATGCTTTTATTGTTGCAACTCATGTGGACAAGGCACATATCCATAACCACATTGTTTACAATTCCACCACACTGGATGCGCAGCATAAGTATAAGAATTTCTTCCTGTCGTCATTTTCGCTAAGGCGATTAAGTGATCTTATCTGCTTGGAACATGGCCTTTCTGTTATTCCTGAGAAGAAGCCGGGGGAGTGGCAAAACCGGACAACTTATCCGAAAAAAGAAACCAAAAGAGATGATATCCGCAATCTGATAGATTCGATTTTTGAGAGGAAAAGGCCAGATAGCTTTGATGAATTTTTAAGAGCACTTGAAGGTAACGGCTATGAAGTTAAACGGGGAAAATATATTTCTGTTAAAGGAAAAGAACAGAAGAATTTCCTGCGACTTCGCTCACTTGGAAACGGATATACAGAAAAAGATATTGAAAAGAGAATTGCCGGTGAAGTAATTGATATTGTTTCAGATGATCCAAGAAATGTGATTGCAGGGAAGAGAGCGGAGCAAAAAACGGAAAAGAAGGTAGATACCGTTCTTGATATTCAGAGCATCATTGCAAAGAATAAAGGTCCTGGATATGAGCGTTGGGCAAAGCTTCACAATATAAAGGCTATTTCCAAAACTTTGATTTTCTTAAGTGAAAAAGGCCTTGGAGATTATGAAAAGTTGAGCGAAGCAGCAAAAGAAGCAACTGATAAATTTGATTATTTATCTGCAAGACAAAAGGAAATTGAAGCACGTTTGGCCGAAATAAAAGCTCTTCGTCAGCATATTTTCAATTATTCTAAGTCGAGGAAAATCTATATGGAATATAAGACAAGGAAATTTGATGCCAACTTTTTTGAAGAACATCGAGAACCATTGACATTATATCAGGCGGCAAAAGATGCATTCAAAAAATATGATGGACCGATTCCTACAATCAGGGAACTGGATGCAGAATTTCAAAAGTTGGTTAAAGAGAAAAATCAAATCTATTCAGAATTCAAGATTGCAAGAACAGAGATGGGGGAACTTCTATCTGCAAAACAGAATGTAGAACATTTTCTTGGAGAGCAGAATCGGCTGGAGCAAGACATTCAAAAGAAGAAAGGTGATACCTCATTATAGGAGTTGATTTTGATAAAAGTGTTTTGCAGCTCCGAGCCGAAGGTGAGGTTTGGGGGGATTGGGGAATTCGTCCCCAACAAGCAAAATCGATATTCGCTAACGGATATCATTGCTTGCAATCTTTTATAAAGAACTTAATAAGAAAAAATAAATTGAGAAAAGAAAGGAATTTAAAAATGAAAGAAGTATTATTTTTGCAAGAAATAAACATGGCACCCAAAGCAATACCTGCATGTATTCCGTTAGCCTATGATGCAATAGCCAGACTGAATGGCAAACTTGCAGAAGCGGACAAAGCGTTAAAGAAATCATCACAGACGATCCCGGTATGGAAAAAATATCTGCTTACCATAGAGGAAGCAGCATCTTATTTTGGCATAGGTGAGAAGAGGCTAAGACAGCTTGCAGCAGAAAATGCCGGAGCGGAATATATTATGGAGATTGGAACTCAGATTAGAATAAAAAGACCTGAGTTTGAAACATATTTAAGCACAGCGTATGTAGTATGACAACAGAAAATATAATGACACAAACGGCAAATGTCGTGACACTAAGGACCTCCTATGGTAGAATTACAATCACGGGATGGTCCTTTCTTATTTACTTGGAAAATAGAAAGGAGACCGAATATGAGCGAAAAGAGAAGAGATAACAGAGGACGTATTTTACACACAGGAGAGGTTCAGCTTTCCACCGGACAGTACAGATATAAGTATGTAGATAATTATGGGGATGAGCGTTATTGTTACAGTTGGCGACTTGACCATAATGACAGAATGCTGGTGGGAAAGAAACATACAGAATCTCTCAGAGAAATGGAAAAGAAAATCGAAGCAGATCAGTTTGATCACATTGTTGTAAACGGAGGCAAACTTAATGTGCTTGAACTTGTAGAAAAGTATATTTCGGTAAAGAACGGAGTAAGACCTACTACAATGGCTGGATATGGAACAGTAATTAATCTTCTTAAGAAGGATCCGTTTGGCAGAAAGAGAATTGATACTGTGAAAATCTCAGATGCAAAGGCATGGCTTATTAAGCTTCAGCAGAAGGATGGAAAGAGTTACAGCTCCATTCATACAATTCGTGGAGTGCTTCGACCTGCATTTCAGTTAGCAGTTGACGATGATTTGATTCGCAAAAATCCATTTGGATTTCAGCTTGTTGATGTGGTTATCAATGACAGCATCAAAAGAGAAGCCATCAGCAGAGAGGAAGAACGAAAGTTTATGAAGTTTATAAAAGAAGATGCACATTACTGTCGATATTATGACGGAATGTATATTCTTTTTAAGACGGGACTTCGAATCTCTGAGTTTTGCGGTTTAACTTTGTCAGACATTGATTTCAAGAATCACAGAATTAATGTAGATCATCAGCTGCAGAAAAAGGGGAAGCATGGATACTATATTGAGGAAACCAAGACTGACAGCGGAACAAGAGTATTGCCGATGTCAGCGGATGTAGAGGAATGCTTTAAGCGTATTATTGAGAATCGTAATCCTCCGAAGATTGAGCCGATGGTGGATGGCAGAAGTGGTTTCTTATTTTTTGATAAGGATGGAAGCATTTCTTATTCGCTTCATTGGGAGCATTATTTCAAGCATGCTCTTGATAAATACAATGGCATCTATAAGGTGCAGCTTCCGACCATTACTTCGCATGTATGCCGTCATACCTATTGTACAAACATGGCTAAGTCCGGAATGAATCCTAAGGCTTTACAGTACCTTATGGGGCACTCTGATATAAGTGTGACACTTAATGTTTATACCCATGTTAAGTTTGAGGATGCCAAGGCTGAGATTGAAAGAATTGCAAATGTCTAATCCATTTACCGTGTAAAATACCGAGGTGTAAAGGCGATATTTTTACACCTTATTTTACACCTTTTGCTTACAAAACTATGCCATGTTATACCAATATATGCCAAGTTAGCAGAGTATAAAAATGGCTGAAACACTTGAAAATAAAGGAAAAAGCGTATGATTAGAGTCTTATTCATCTGCCACGGCAACATCTGCCGTTCCCCCATCTCCGAGTTCGTCCTCAAGGACATGGTAGAAAAGCTCGGCATAGCAGATAAATTTGAGATAGCCTCTGCGGCCACCAGCACTGAGGAGATCTGGGGCGGAAAAGGCAATCCGATATATCCGCCGGCGAAGGAAGTGCTGAGGGCGCATGGCATAGGTAAGACGGCTTATACAGACTTTAGTGGCAAGCGGGCAAGACAGGCTACAAGGCGGGATTATGAATATTATGATTACCTGCTCTGCGCAGATACAGCAAATGTGAGGAACACAATGCGCATAACCGGTCCGGACTACCAGGACAAGATACATTTGCTGCTCGATTACGCGGGAAGACATGGACAATCTATAGCTGATCCGTGGTATACAGGACGATTTGATGAGACATACAGGGATGTGTGTCAGGGATGTGAGGGCTTTCTTGATTATCTCAGGCAAGGCAATAGGCTGTAGATAATATTATCAAAATGGGAACAATGGGATATTATTGAGTGCACCAGCTGAACGCAGGTGCATTTGATATTGTCAGATTGTTCCTTTTTATTCTGACAAGGTATTGCCGGTATGTGTTTACACTCTCGAAGGCATGGTTTTATATTGATTTTATATTGCTTGTTTTATATGGCAACACCACAAGAAACGTGATATGATTTACGCGTAAATGCATGAGAGAAAATATATAAACCACCAACGGAGGGCACACAAATGGAATTATACAAAGGCAGACCGGATACAAATGAAGGACGACTTGAGAGGGAGATCAGAGTTTATGATTTCCTTGATGATCACGGCATAGAGTATTGGCGCACAGATCATGCACCAGCAGACACAATGGAAGTTTGCAGCGAGATAGATGCGGTGCTTGGGGCAACCATTTGTAAGAATCTGTTTCTGTGCAACAGGCAGAAGACACAGTTCTATCTGCTCATGATGCCGGGCGACAAGCCGTTCAAGACAAAGGAGATCACATCGCAGATAGGCAGCGCGAGACTTTCATTTGCATCGCCGGAGGATATGGAGAAGTATCTGGATATCAGGCCGGGGGCGGTCAGCGTCATGGGTCTCATGAATGACCATGAGAATCATGTGCAGCTGCTTGTTGACGAGGATGTTAAGAAGGGCGAGTATCTTGGATGCCATCCGTGTGTGAACACATCAAGTATGAAGGTCAGGACGGAGGATATATTTGGGAAGTTTCTTGAGGCGGTTCACCACGATATGATCAAGGTGACGCTCACTGGAGAATAGGAGTGGTAAAAATGATGGCAGAGCGAAGAAACGGGGGCAAGCCTCGCAGAGAAGAAAACAATAAAACGAGTGGCAGCGTAAACGAAAGAAAAAGACAGACACATAGCAGAAAGTACGATGTAACAGGTGGAGAGAAACAAATAAAAACAGGAAGCAAAGGTAAAAATGTACAGGGAAAACCGCGGCAGGCACACTCATCACAATATAAGCCCAACCCAAACAGCAAATGCCCTATATCCCATCTGTGCGGTGGCTGTCAGTATGTGGACATTCCATACGAGCAGCAGCTCGCCGAGAAACAGAAGTATATAGATGGCCTGCTCGGAGCATTTGGCCCGGTGGACAAGATAATAGGCATGGAGAATCCGTATCACTACAGGAATAAGGTCACTGCGGCATTCAGGAGAAAGAAGAGCGGAGAAATAATTTCCGGGGTGTACGAGGAGGGGACGCACAATATACTTCCAGTCGAGAACTGTTATGTGGAGGATGAGAAGGCTGCGGCCATCATCAGAACATTTGCCGAATTGATAAAGTCGTTCAAGCTGCAGATATACAACGAGGATACAGGAACCGGGCTCATAAGGCATTTGCAGATAAGAGTCGGAAGAAAGACCGGACAGATCATGGTGATCATAGTCACCGCATCGCCGGTATTTCCGTCCAAGAAGAACCTTGCAAATGCACTTGTGACAGCTCATCCGGAGATCACAACGGTTGTCCAGAATATAAACATGAAGGACACAAGCATGGTCATTGGAGACAGGAACCAGGTCATTTACGGCAAGGGGCATATAGAGGATATTCTGTGCGGAAAGCGTTTCCGTATATCACCGGGCAGTTTCTATCAGGTGAATCCGGAGCAGACGGAGGTCCTCTATGGCAAAGCCATCAAGTACGCGGATCTCAAGAAGAAGGAGACCGTGATCGATGCCTACTGCGGTATAGGAACCATAGGCATAGCTGCAAGCGACCGTGCAAAGAAGGTCATAGGCGTGGAGTTGAATGAAGCCGCTGTGCACGATGCCCGGGTGAATGTGAAGATGAACAAGATACAGAATGTTGATATTTACAGCAACGACGCCGGCAGATTTATGGTCGATGTCGCTGAGGAGGGTGACAGCATAGATGTGGTATTCATGGATCCTCCAAGATCTGGAAGTACAGAGGAGTTCATGTCATCGGTCATCACACTTGGACCTAAAAGGGTTGTGTATATATCCTGCGGCCCGGAGAGTCTTGCCCGGGATCTGAAATATATGACAAAGCACGGCTATCAGGTAATCAAGATGACCCCTGTGGACATGTTCCCGCTCACCCGCGGGGTAGAGACCGTGGTGCTCCTCACAAGGGCGGGTGCGGTACATCGTGGATAAAATTAACAAAAAGCCGGTTCTCTATGAGTGAGAACCGGCTCCGTTTATAAAAATGGAAGGTTTTATCGTAAATTAAATCACGTTACATATATTTGACAAGCTCATCGATGATAGGAGCGTAGTGTTCGCCTTCAAGACCATAGTCTTTTTCTTTGTAGTTCCATGCGGCGCGGCCTATTCCGTACTTTTCAAATACAGAATGGATATCTTTGTACCAGTTCAGAGTTCCGTCAAGTGGTGCCTGATCTATAACACCATATTCGCCGCAGTACATAAATCCGTCTCTTTCTTCAACAGCCTTGATGCCGTCGAGAAACATTTTTTCGAACAAATCAGGTCCGATGGAATTAAGTCCAAGGCTACTCTCGGTGATGGCCCCATGCATACACCCTTCGATCTGGCGGGATTTCTCCATGTAGTCATTGAAATCCCCCGGATATTCGATATGAAAATCTGAAGGCATACCTGTTACCCAGTAAGCAGACTGGTGGGTAAATACCATTGGCTCGTAACAGTGGAAATTGTAAACTATGTTCTCATCGTTGTGATGAGGGAGAAGCTTTATAGATGTAACAGCATTGTAGCCAACCCCACCGAGTAGGATCTTGGCAGTAGGTGCTTTCGCACGGATGATCTCGATGCATTTGCTTGATATTTCGTTCCACTCGTTTACAACGGTCGGACTTACGACCTCGTTCAGCGGCTCGAACATCATTATGTCTGCATCCTTTGCGTATCTGTCTATGAGCTTTCTCCATATTCCATAGAATCTTTCCTGAAGAGGTTTCTCATGGAAGAATTCAAGAAGATGAGCCTCGTCGTCAAATATATATCCATATGTCTTGTGCAGGTCAAGGACCATGTTGAGTTTGTACTTCCGGCACCACTCAATGCATGAATCGATGTAAGCGTAGCCGTATTCCTTATCACTTCCGTCCTCGTTTTCAAAATTATCGTAATCGATAGGAAGACGAACGTGGTCAAGTCCCCATGATGCTATTCTTGCAATATCTTTTTCTGTGATAAATGTGTCGAGATGCTCCTTGTCAAGTGGTCCCTGTGAAAGCCATCCACCTAAATTTACGCCTTTTTTGAATCCGTCTAAAGTTCTCATAATCTTTAACCTCCTGTGAAATAATAAAATATATATTGCACTCATTTGTCTGTTTCGTTTTCTGTGAGTTTATAGTAGCATTTGCGTTGATAAGAGAATATAATAAATGTGTTAATTATATAACAAATGTGTGATAGAGATATATGAATATCACAGAGGAAAGGCAGAAAGACAATGAAGATATCGAATGAGATAGTAAAACAGCAGTTTGTCCAGAGGGAATATGGACTGGCACATTCCACATACGACAATGAGCTTGATTTTTATCAGCTTGTGAGCAGCGGTGATGTGAAAGCTTTGTCTGGAATGTTGCTGACAGGCGATGAGGATGAGGCTGTTCTTGCTGCAAGAGGAATATTGTCAGATGACAAGGTTCGCAATAGGAGATATCACGAGATAGTGCTAGTGGCAATGATTTCCAGATTTTGCATAGAAGAGGGGATGGAGGAGATGGAGAGTTACAATCTCAGTGACTTCTATATTAATAAGCTGGACAAGGCGCAGACAGAACGGCAGATCATAGATGTACATAACCAACTGATTATGGACTATGCCAGGCGGATGAAAAAGGTGAAAAAGAAAGCGGCTATATCACCTCATTGTGTAAGGGCGATGGACTATGTGTATGATCATCTGCATGAAAGAATAGAAATTACAGAGATCTCAGAATTTGTGGGAGTGGAACGCTCTTATCTGAGCAAACTATTTCATAAGGAGGTCGGTCAGACAATCTCAGATTACATCATGGAGAAGAAGCTTCAGACTGCCAGAAATATGCTCCTGTATTCAGATTTTTCCTGTATGGAGATATCGCAATATCTGGCATTTGCCAGCGGAAGCTATTTTGCAAAATGCTTCAAGACAAAATATGGATCGACTCCGAATTCATATCGCAGGATAAATTACAGGAAACACTGGAAAGAGGCGAAATCATAGTCTTGTTATGTGCTGGTATAATTGACAACATCTGTCAAAGGTTGTAGAATTACATGAGTTTTATTTGTATATATAAGGAGAATGAATAGCTATGTCATCTTTTAGATTTCATGTGGCTCTCGCAGCCGCAAAACTGAGCAAGGGACTCATCCAGCTCCTGGGTAGGAACGGTACGCATACACCTGGAGTTATCGCCCTGAAGATATGTCCGGATTTCCTGGCACAGGCGCCCAAGGCACCGCTTACGATATGTGTCACAGGAACAAATGGTAAGACCACCTGTAGTAACCTGATAACTGATGTTTTGGAGAAGGATGGAAGAAGAGTTGTCAGCAACAGAACAGGTTCCAATATCGTCCCTGGCTGTACGACAAATGTCATCAACAGCCTTACATTTACGGGAAAGGTCAGAGTGGATGCCACTGTATTTGAGGTGGACGAGCGTGCTTCAAGGCTGATACTTCCATATGTGAAGCCGGATTATCTTGTTGTAACAGGACTTTTCAGAGATTCACTCAAGAGAAATGCTCACCCTGACTATATTTTCAGTGTCATAGATACCTACTGCCCTGATTCTGCAAAGGTTATCCTGAATGCGGACGAGCTTTGCTCAAGCATGTTGAAGAAAGACAGCTACAGAGTGTTCTATGGAATCGGCAAGCAGCCTGATGACAAGACCGAGCCATACAACCTTATCGCGGATTACCAGATCTGCCCTAACTGCGGCGAGAAGCTGAAGTACAATTACCTCAGATATCATCACATCGGCGATGTGGTATGCCCGAAGTGTGGACTTCACTCACCAGACAAGAAGTATCTGGCAACCGACATAGACAGAGAGAAGATGACAATTACTATACAGGAGGGAGACAAGAAGACAGTTTATCCGCTGATCCATACAGCTCTCTTCAATATATATAATGAAGTTACAGTTATCTCGGCACTGCGCGAGATCGGTCTCTCGGCTGAGAGAATCAAGGAACTCATGGGTCAGATCCATATACCGGATTCCCGCCACAACGAGACTACAGTGAATGGTGTTACAGTAATCCAGGCGCTCTCAAAGGGACAGAGTGCGGTTTCTTCATCCAGAACATTTGAGTATGTGGCAAATGAGGAGGGCAAGAAGGCTATCCTCCTTGCGATGGACGATCTTGAGGACAGACAGAAGAGTATAGAGTTCTCAGGCTGGATATACGATCTGGAGTATGAGCAGTTCAACAGGGATGATGTTGTACAGGTCGTCTGCACAGGACCTAGATGCTACGACCACAAGGTGAGATGCTTACTGGCTGGTATCCCTGAGGAGAAGATACTCACAAATCTCAGCGAGGTCGCTGCGGCAGACGATGTGACTATAGATGGTGTTGACAGAATATATATCCTGTACGACTGTGAGAATTACGGAATGTCATGTGAGATGAAGAAGAAGATAATCAAGAGACTGGAGGGTGACAAATAATGAAGATTGAGATTTTATATCCGGAAATATGTACACTCTACGGTGACAAAGGAAATACAATGTACCTGCAGAAATGTCTGCCGGATGCGGAATTTGTGACAACAGGACTTAATGAGAAGCCACTCTTCCTCAAAGAGAATATAGACATGGTGTATATGTGTTCCATGAGCGAGAAGAGCCAGGAGCTCGTGCTTGACAGACTGATGCAGTACAAGGACGAGATCGCAGCATGCATGAAGGATGGAAAGGCGCTTTTCCTTCTGGTTGGCAATTCCATGGAACTCCTTGGTGATTATATCAAGAGAGAGGATGGAACCAGAGTTACAGGACTTGGCGTTGTTCCGGGCATGTACTCAGTCCGCCAGACTCCGAATCGTTTCAACACGCTCATCAAGGCGAAGTTCAACGATATGACACTCATCGGATACACAAGCCGATTTGCCCACACTTACGGAATACCTGATGATATGACATTCTGCAAGGTGGAGATCGGACAGGGCAGCAATCCTGATACCATGAATGAGGGAATCTGCAAGAACAGAGTAATTGCGACATACATTCATGGACCACTGCTCATTCAGAATCCTGATTTTGTACATTATCTGTTGGAAAAACTGGATGCTCCTATGAAAGAGATACCATTTGAGGCAGCTATGCGCAAGGCATATGATGTGAAGCTTGCTGAGTATGGCAAGCCTGATCTGGAGCTGTCATAATATAGAGAATTATAGTGATAATTAAGCCCCGGTGGCCTTTGATATGTACCTGAAATCCAGGACACATGTCAGTATGCTGCCGGGGATTTTATATGTAGGAATGTATAAAACTATACATTTTGTATAGTTATGTAAACCCATTGAAAAGAAAAAGATAATATGTCACAATACAGATGTTGCCACCCCTAGACAGGCTAGGAAAGGGAGGATTGCAGTGGCAGAACGGAGATAAGTAAGTGGTAATCAGCCCAAGGAGTACGTCGCCTTTAAAAGACGGAGAAAACCCCAGTAGCGCCAACTACTGGGGTTTTCGTTATGCTTTTGGGAAAGCATATGTCAGAATTTCTTGTTTCATTGTTGCTGACATTATATCATATGAATTTTACCTTCGCAACATTCATTTTCCTCACATATCTTAATGTTTTTTCAGATGTATCAACTCAAAAGAAAGTAGTATAATGATATCGCAAGAAGAAAAAACAAGCGACGCGAAGCGGCATTTGTTTTTTTCTTGCGATATCAACGAGAACCCGTTCGGCGGAGCCGAACATGGAGCGCGGCAGCGCGAGGGTTCGAGTCTGCCAAAAGCAAGAAGAAAAATGCGCGACGCGAAGCGGCATTTGTATTAGTAAATGCGAAGCGGCATTAGTTTCTGTAAATCGGGGTATATTATTCATAAAAACAAATGAAGAGACAATGTGAAAGGAGCAGTGGGTTACATGTTAAAGGACTGGAACAAGCCGGAGCGTCCATCGGATGATGAGATAGACACTCGGTTAAAGATCGCCAGAGAGAATCTGACACGCAATCAGATCAAGGTAAAGGAAGGCAAGATACCTGTATTTGTCATATTTGAAGGCTGGGGTGCTGCAGGTAAGGGAAGTCTTGTCGGAAGGATCATCAAGAATATGGATCCGAGATTTTTCAACGTTGAGTCAGTGAAATATTCCACAGACGAGGAAAAACGCAGACCATTCCTGTACAAGTATTTTACGAGAATACCGGAACAGGGGGAGTTTGCATTTCTGGATGGTGGCTGGATGAGGGACATAGTAGGTGGCAAGATGTCCGGGGAGCTGTCAGATAAGGAATACCGGAAGAGAGTTGACAGCACCAAGAGATTTGAGAGGACTCTGGCGGACAACGGATATCTGGTCATGAAATTTTTCTTCCAGATAGACAAGCACGAGCAGAAGAAGAGGCTTGAAACACTTCTTGAAGATGATACGACAAACTGGAGAGTGTCTAAGCATGATCTGAAGCAGAACAAAAAGTATGACGAGTATCTTGAGGCATTTGACAGCTTTATGTATGACACCAATCTGTCAAATGCACCGTGGTACATGATAGATGCAAAGGAGAGAAAATGGGCAGAACTTCAGATACTCGATATCATCAATCAGGGAATAGAGACTGCGCTGCTCAATCAGGGGCATGCTGTACCTATACTGCAGAATACATTTGCGCTCAAGAAGATCCCGAAACTTTCCGAGGTGTCTCTCGACAAGAAACTGACGGATGAGGAGTACAAGGAGGAACTTGACAAGCTGCAGAAGAAACTCGGCAGACTGCACAACGAGCTTTACCAGAAGAGGATACCTGTTATCATAGGCTACGAAGGTTGGGATGCGGCAGGCAAAGGTGGAAATATCAAAAGGATAGCGGAGGCACTTGATGCGAGAGGTTATGTGGTAAATCCTATAGCAAGTCCGGAGCCACACGAGAAGGCAAGGCATTTTCTGTGGAGATTTTGGACAAGACTTCCAAAGTCTGGGCATGTGGCTATATTTGACAGAACATGGTATGGCAGAGTCATGGTTGAGAGACTTGAGGGTTTCTGCTCGGAGAATGATTGGCAGCGGGCGTACAATGAGATAAATGAATTTGAGAAGGAACTCCACGACTGGGGTGCGATCGTCATCAAATTCTGGGTTCAGATCGACAAGGATACACAGCTTGAGAGATTCACACTCAGACAGAACACGCCTGAGAAACGCTGGAAGATCACAGATGAGGACTGGCGCAACCGTGACAAATGGGATGACTATGAGACTGCGGTGGATGAGATGCTGGAAAAGACCAACACCAGCTTTGCGCCATGGCACATATTGGAGTCAAATGACAAGAAGTATGCCAGAATAAAAGCCCTCAAGATCGTTATCAAGGCGATAGAGGATAAGCTGGAGCAGGTTGAAAAGAACTAAAAATGCATATAGGACTGAGAGTCCATGCTGGAAATAGAACACATAAGGCGGTGATACACAACAGAAGTATCACCGCCTTTTTCAAAAAGGTTTAAGGAAGGAAAAAGTTATTATCAGATTTAATTATTTTCCTTGATGATGGATACTCCAAACGGAGCCAATTCCATTTTGCCATCAAATATATTCTTCGTCTGAATGTCGGTTCCGTGAACTTCAGATATTGTCTGAGGTTCGTTGGTGTTGTTCAGGTAAAATCCATATGCAGTTCCGTCATCTGCATATCTGCAGTGATACTGAACTCCGTCAGGGAGATCTTTTATGGCGATACCGGCGTTCACCATCATCTGCTCCATGATCTCACCGAGTTTACTGTAATCTATTCTTGCAGCCACGTAGTAGGCCTTGCCCTCGCCGTAGCTGTTCACTGTCACTGCTGCATTTCCGGCGTAGAAATCAGAATCGTAGGTTCCAAGTACATCCGCCGTTCCGACTCTCAGGATCTCAGCATAGTCACGGAGTTCGCATGAACTGCCATCTGTGAAGCTCACGCTGTTTCTGTCAGATGGATACAGGGTGTCTATCTCTTCACTGATGATTCCAAATACATCTGCAAGTCCATTTCCCGGGAATCCACCGAGTATACAGAGCTGATCCTTGTCTACATAGCCCGTAAAGTAAGTGGATAGAAGCTGTCCGCCCCTCTTTACAAATGCGGCAAGAGACTCGGCTGCGCCATCTCTCAGCATGTAGAGCATAGGTGCAACAACCACATCGTAATCGTCGAGTGGTTCATCGGATGCAATGACGTCCACGTCAACGCCGCGCTTTGTCAGCTCTTTGTATACAGACATACAGGTCTCAGGATATTTTTTTGATTCCTGCCCCAGAGCCTTGACATCATCTATGGCCCACATATTGTCCCAGTCGAACAGCAGTGCAACCTTTGATCTGATGAGTGTGCCGGTTATCTCGGAGAGCCCATCAAGCTCTGCGCCGAGGGCGGCAACCTCCTTGAATATTCTGGTGTCATTTGTTCCGAGATGGTCAACAACGGCACCGTGATACTGTTCAAATGAGCCCCTGCCCTTTCGCCACTGGAAGTACTGAACAGTGTCAGAACCGCAGGCTATAGCGTTGTATGAGAACAGTTTGTGGATGCCCGGTCTTTTGAGTTTGTTGTATGGATGCCAGTTTACAAGCCCCGGAGCACTCTCCATGAGCATGAAAGGCTTATCCTTCTTCATGGATCTCATGACCGCGTGGTCAAATGTATTCTGGCCCATGACATCCGCAAGACTCTCGTAGTCATTGTGGAATCTAGGGTATGAATCCCATGAGATCACATCCAGCTCCTTTGCCATCGGTCTGTAGTCGAGACCGTCATAGAGCTGCATAAAGTTGGTTGTTATAGGTATTTCAGGGGTGAGTTCACGGAGGAGCGTTATCTCTGATTTCATGTAATCGTTCATGTTCCATGTGGTAAATCTCTTCCATTCGAGGTTCAGCCCCATGATACTGAAATCACCATTTTTGTATGGCGGCTCAATCTGTGAGAAGCTGTTGTATGAGTGACTCCAGAAGGTGGTCCACCATGCTTTGTTCAGCTTGTTTATGTCGTGGTCGAACTTCTCTGCGAGGTAATTCTGAAATCTTTTCACACAGAGACGACAGTAGCACTCCCCGCCAAGCTCATTTGACACATGCCACATGATGAGTCCCGGATGGTTTCCCAAATGGGCGTGGAGCTGACGGATGATATTGGCAACTTTTTCTCTGTATACAGGTGAGCTCATGCAGTGGTTCTCACGGACGCCCTGATGTTCCCTGACGTCATATGAATCCACACGCCTGATCTCAGGATACTTCTGTGCCATCCATGCCGGTTTGCCGCCTGATGGCGTGGCAAGAACGGTGTAAATGCCTGCATTATACAGGTTGTCCATAACATCCTTCAGCCAGTCAAAATGGTATTTGCCCTCAACAGGTTCGTATGCTGACCATGAGAAAACCCCAAGAGTAGCGGAAGTCATTCCTGCCTCCTTCATCATCTCGATATCCTTTGCCAGAATATCAGGGCGGTCGAGCCACTGTTCAGCATTGTAATCACCGCCGTGTAGTATTCCGTTTATCTGTGGAAAAAGCTTGTTTTTGTTCATTTATCTGTCATCTCCTATAAATAAAGGTAATGTGCTCTATGTGATCTGTTTTTAGTGTAGAATATATGCGCAAACGGTTGCACAGCTTGCTATTTAAAGGTAGCACAAATAGACAAATAATTCAATTGTAATTTGACAATACATTTTAATTTGTGCAAAATATACAAAATATATACACTGCCATTCATCAGGACAATATTGTATATAATTAAGAAAAACGGCTTGAAATAAGAGATATAATTGCTTATGATTAAGATATCATGAATTGCTCAAAGTTGCGCAATTTGTCAATTCCTACAAGATGTACAAAAGTGAGGTAAAAAGCTATCGAACAGTGTCAAAAATCTATATAATAAAAGTATTGAGGGATGAACGGAAATATAAGGTTGGAACGTATCGTTTAAGGAGGAGTTTTATGATAAAAAAGAGGAAATCATATAGAGTGGTGGCAGGCAGTATAAGGTCTGAGTTGTTAAGGGGGCTGAGCAGAAAAATCTGTATCGGTGCCTTGGCATTTTCAGCGGCGGTTGTGCTATTGCCAGGCGGTAAAGTGGGAGCATATGCATCTGATCAGACACGGGTAAGTTCAGATGAGAGTCAGGTTACGGTAGGGTATGATGATCTGGACGACACTTTGCAGAAAGGCGGACTTGGCGTTGTCGTTGAGCAGCAGGATGGTGCGGCTTCACTGGCATCTACATATGATGCAACAGCACTTGAGAAGCTTATTGTTGAAGGAATCAAGGCGTGGCAGACGAGTATAGATGTATCGGAACTTGGCCTTACGAGAGACGATATTGATAACGGGGCAGTAAGATCTATTATCAATTCTCATCCCGAGTTTATCAGTCTGTCGGGAGGCTATACATATTGGACTTCTGGCTCTTCAATCACCAAAATACAATTTACATATTTGACAAATGCAAAGGAGGAGCAGCAGGAGCTTGATGCTGCACTTCAGGAAGTCAAGAGCAAGATAGATACCAGTGGAATGAGCGCTGAAGAGATAGTACTTGCATATCATGAGTATCTCACATCCACAGTTGCATATGCATATGAGGATTATTTCAATGGAACGATCGCTGCAAATCACGGGTACGATATGTATGGAGCTTTGGTTAAACATAGTTGTGTGTGTCAGGGATATGCCGAGACTATGTTTTATCTGCTAAGAGAGGCTGGTCTTTCATGTGCAATCGCATCAAGTGAAAATATCAATCACGCATGGAACATAGTTAAGATCCGTGGCAACTGGTATCACATAGATGCGACGTGGGATGATCCGGTGTGGGATATGCCTGGAAGATCATATCATGATTATTTCCTTGTCAGCTTTGATACAATGAATAAGAATACACTCATCAACCATACTAAGGACAGAACGGATATGGTTGTCAGCGCACAGTGGGGAGATACATATACGACAGCGGTGGACACCACTTATGAGAGTGGTAAGTTCTGGAATGGTATTGAGAAAGCTATTTTTTATAAAGACGGTTATTGGTACAGCATAAGTGAGGGCAGTTCGAAAACATCATTTAACATAAATAAGTACCAGTATTCGACTAACATAAACAAGGTTTTGTATTCGGGCACTGCAAAATGGACAACTCCGAGTGGTGGGTATTATCCTGGTGTTTATAGTTCAATATATCTCCGAGGTGATAATTTATATTTTACTACTCCGGATAGCTTGAACAAGATAGATATAACATCGACAAATGTAATTCCTACAGAGCTTATAAATATACGAACACAGTATAATAGTTCAACAGGAAATAATTTATATGCGTTTGGAGAACAGTATGGTAAGCTGGTGTATTTTATTACAGATTCTCCTAATATAAAGAAAACTAAGGATTCAAGCAATTCAAGCAAGTATAACAAGGAGTATGCCGAGTATACATTCGAGATATGCATAAGCCACAAGTGGAATGCTGGAGTGGTGACAAAGGAGCCGACCTACACAAGTACAGGAACCAAGAAGTACACCTGTACAAACTGCGGTGAGACCAAGATCGAAACGATAGCCAAACTTGTATGTACGAGCCACGTGTGGGATAGCGGCAAGGTTGTGACAGCGCCGACATACAAGACAGAGGGAACCAAGAAGTATACGTGTAAGAATTGCGGAACAACCAAGACCGAAACGATAGCCAAGCTGGTATGTACAAAGCATGCATGGGATGCCGGAGTAGTGACAATACAGCCAACATACAAGACAGAGGGAACAAGAAAGTACACCTGTACAAACTGTGGCGAGACAAAGACTGAGACTATAGCCAGGCTTGTATGTACAAATCATGCATGGGATGCCGGGGTAGTGACAATACAGCCAACATACAAGACAGAGGGAACCAGGAAGTACACCTGTACAAACTGTGGCGAGACAAAGACTGAGACTATAGCCAAGCTTGTATGTATAAATCATGCATGGGATGCCGGAGTAGTGACAAAACAGCCAACATACAAGACAGAGGGAACAAGAAAGTACACCTGTACAAACTGTGGCGAGACAAAGACCAAGACTATAGCCAAGCTTGTATGTACGACCCATGCATGGGATAATGGAACGGTTACTAAGAAAGCTACATATACAGCTACAGGAGTCAGGAAATATACGTGCAAGACATGTGGCGCAGCAAAGCAGGTCACAATTGCAAGGCTGAAGCTTGCGAAGGTAACCGTAAAGTCTGCACAGCAGGCCGGCGCGATAAAGCTTACCTGGAATAAAGCGTCAGGGGCATCTGGTTACAAGATATACAGGAGAACCGCCAAGGGAAGATATGTATGCATCAAGACAGTCAAGTCGGGAACGACAAGCTATGTAGACAAGACAGTCAAGTCAGGAAACAGGTATTACTACTGTGTAAAGGCATATAATGGAAATGTACTCAGTGGATATACAGAGGCAAGTATTCTCTACATCAAGGCTCCGGTTGTCACGGTCAGGAAGTCAGCACAGGGAGTGAAACTTTCCTGGAAAAAGTCTGCCGGTGCAAAAAAATACATTGTGTATAGAAAGACACCAACAGGCAAATACAGGGCAGTCAAGACTGTAACAGCGAAAACTCTCAGTTGGACAGACAAAACGGCAAAGAAAGGTCAGACTTATTATTACATTGTGAAGGCAGTGAATAATAAGACATACAGTGTAGCGTCACCGCAGAAGAAAATAAAAAGGTAGATGCTTACTGCGTAATTATAAGGGAGAAAAAGAATGAAATATGAAAATGTAAGACTCACAGAAGCTGTGCGGCGTATCAGGATGATATTTGTGGTGGGCGTCATCGCTGCGTGTGTGCTGTACGGCGGAAAAATACCAGCATTTGCGGAAGATACTCAGGAACAGTATGACTCATCACAGAGCAGCTATGGTCAGTTGCTTGAGCAGGAGGGCGATACTTCAGGTATCCTGCAATTTGGCGGACAGATAATAGAAGATGAAGCATCGGATTCATCGGAAGCGTCACTGGCAGCGGCAAATTCAAAGAAATATGAGAGTGCCATTGTCGGCGCTGTGGAGAAATTTTCACCGAGACTCAATGTAAAGAGCTGGGGATTGACCACACGAAATGTTGCAAATGTAGTCACAACCGCAATGAATGCGCATCCCGAGGTCGTGTATGTGGCAAGATACAGTTATCTGTATGACCAGACCACAGGAAAGGTCGTGTATCTGAAGTTCTCATACAAGCCAAATGCCCGAACCGAAAAGAAGCAGTTGGATGCAGCCATAGCGGAAGTGAACAAGCAGATAAATACAAAGAACATGAAGCCGGCAGAGATCGTGCTTGCATATCATGAGTTCCTGACATCTACAGTTGCATATGACACCAGCGGGGCTAAGGAATTTGATCCAACAACCGGAAGAGACCACATGTATGATATGTATGGTGTATTGGTTAAGAGGAGCAGCGTGTGTCAGGGATATGCGGAGACCATGTGGTATTTCCTCAGGAAAGCCGGGGTTCCGAGTGGAGTTGCCACAAGCCGGTATGTAAACCATGCGTGGAATGTTGTAAATATAGGTGGAAAGTGGTATCACGTTGACGCAACCTGGGATGATCCCGCAAGTGATATACCGGGAAGGTCGATGCATGATTATTTCCTTGTAAGCTTTGACACCTTGAACAGTAAGACTAAGGCCGCCAGCAGCGATTATTATCTTGGCAGATATGACACAAAGGTGGGAAATGTATGGAAGGGAACATACAGCAATGCCACGGATAAGCGATATGAAAAAGGCCAGTTCTGGAATGGCGTTGAGAAGGTCATCTTTTATAGAAAGGGCTACTGGTACAGCATAAAGCAGGGCAGCCAGTCAACATACTATCAGATAAACAAGTACAGCTTCAGCAACGGTGTAAATACAACGATATTTACCGGGCAGGATGAATGGCTGGATACAGATGGTACGGCACTTAACAAACAGTATGGAACACTGTTCCTTGCACAGGAAAAGCTCTATTTCTGCACATCGAGGTATGTTGCATGGATAGATCTTGAGGTAAATGAGCGCAAGGCGTGGGCTATATATGACATAAGACAGAAGTATGTATCAGGTGTAAACATATATGGAATGGGATATTACGGAAATGATGTTGTGATCTGGGTTTCCGACACTCCATCCTGTAAAAGAAAGGACGCTTACTATCTCGGAGCATGTATGAGCCACAAATGGCAGGCGGGAGAGGTTACAAAACATCCGACATTCACATCCCAGGGATCGCAGAAGTACAAATGCAGCAACTGCGGATATACCAAGAATGTCACACTTGACAAATTGAAGCTTGCGACGGTGACGGTCAAAACGAAGAATGCAGGTAAGGGAATAAGCCTCACCTGGAATACCGATTCAAGAGCCACCGGTTATAAGGTATACAGACGCACAGGCAAGGGTGCATACAGACTTATAAAGACAGTGAAGGGAAGCTCTGTGAGATCAATGGTAGACAGATCTGTTGTAGGAGGAAAGACCTACACATACAGAGTATCGGCATACAACAGCTATACAAAGGGCGGCTCCAAGGCAAAGAGCCAGTATTATATAGGTTGCACGACCGCAAGAGCAAAGAATACCTCACAGGGAGTAAGAGTCTCCTGGAAGAAGACAAAGGGAGCCGCCGGCTATAAGATATACAAAAAGACAGGCAGCGGCAGATTCAAATGTGTGAAGGTTGTGAAAGCAAAGACCACAACATATCTTGACCGCCGTGTGAAGTCAGGAACAAAGTACACATACTTTGTAAAACCATACAAAGGAAAGACGGCAGGAACCTACAAGAAGGCTAGTGTCAAGTACAGATAAAAAGTAAATAGAGCGCGTAAAAAATACCATGTACAGCATTTCGCCTGTACATGGTATTTTTGCTTTTGTTATATGCTTAGAATGATATTATTTTTCATTCTTGTGTTCTGTTATGTCCCTGTGGGAATTGTCGAACAGATCTGTGTCGGCCACATCTGATGAATCATTTCGATTCAGGGTCTCGCCTATGCGGGCCTTTGCCTCAGTTCCGGCAGCCTTGATACCCTCGGTGATCACCTCGCTCTTTTCCTTGAGATTTTCACTTATCACAGCGCTTTTTTCCTTTACGTTCTCTGTAAGCTGCTCAGCCTTCAGTTTGATCTTCTTTGTTATGGAGAAGCTTTCAGGGTTATTCTCAAATGCTCGTTTGATCGATGCTGTATCGTGAAGAGAGAGAAGGAAGCTTGGCTTCTCCTTGAACTTCTCACGATCCAGAGCCAGTCGGGACTTGAGTTCCTCAACACGGACAATAAGATCATTCTCTTTCGCAAATTTCTTCACCTTGTTCATCAGGTTGAATGATACAACGCAGTCGATTACGAATACCCCGTAGAAAAAACCGATGAAGAAGGAGAATGTCAGGTGATCCGCCAGCCAGTACACAGCGTTCAGTATGTGTGGATGGAGGAAGAAATAGTACAGTGCCGCGATCACACCCCAGAAGAATGAGAACAGCGGACATATGATGCCCTGTATATTGCCCCACTCATCTGAGTAGTCCCACAGCTTGATGTTCATTCCTATTATAAATATACGTCCGGCAATGTATTCCACAACGGTCATGGCGATGGCCATGATCAGTACCACCAGAACCTTTTGCAAAACAGGATGGGCGTCAACAGCATCTATATGGATCAGGGACAGGAGATACAGCACCACAAGGCCTGAACCGTAGAGAGGCAGGTAAGGCCCGATGAGGAATCCCGGGTTGATCCATTTGTGGCTTGGGTTGCTCTTGGAGAAGAACTTTCTGAATATGACTTCAATGCACCAGCCCATGATGCATCCTATGAAAAATAAAAATAATATTACCAGAATACTTTTGATATTGAAATTATCCATACATGGAATCTCCTTTGTATATATGACTTTGCCAATAGTAATAAGATAGTATATAGAAGGAAAAAAAGCAACCTTACAAAATGTCACAAGTGTAAGATAGCTTGTTGATACTTATTGAGAAAAAAAGTCATTTAAATTGCGAATGTTATATTGGACTAACGCCGGGGACAGTGCTATACTTACAGCAAATAAAAAGCCACGAAACAGATGCAGACTCTTTCTACAGTACGAAGATCGAGAATGCATTTTTTACGTTAAGGAGAGTTTGATTGAACAAACCGTGATTAGAAAAATCGAATCACGGCGAAGCCTGTCATATAATCTATCATGCGTATAAGTGGTCATATCATTAATCAGAATAAATATATAATCAAGGAGGACAAAATCATGATGAAGGCATTAAAGAAGGTAAACTGGAAGAAGCTTGGAATATTTGCAGGTGGAGTATTATTTGGAACAGCTGGTATCAAGGTTCTCTCAAGCAAGGATGCAAAGAACGTATATACACATTGTACAGCTGGTGTTCTTAGAGCAAAGGACTGTGTCATGAAGACAGCAAATACTATCCAGGAGAACTGTGGTGATATCTACGCAGGAGCAAAGGATATCAACGAGGCAAGAGCACAGAAGGCAGCAGAGGCTGACTTTGAGGATACTGAGTGCACAGAGGCTGAGAGCGCTGACGCAGCAGAGACTGTAGAAGAGTAATCAGTATAAGACAAAACATAAGAAAGAGGCGAAGATCTTGAAGTTTTCTATTTTAAATGAAACAAAGAATCGTCTGCGTATACACATGGCACAGAGCCGTATGACCATGGCACAGGCCGACATACTTCAGTATTATCTGGAGAACTGTGAGGCAGTGGAAGAGGTCAAGGTGCACGACAGAACCTGTGACGCGATCATCATATATGATGGTGACCGTGCAGCGGTGATAGATGCGCTGAGACAGTTTGGATATGACAGGGTGGAGGTTCCGGCGGATCTCACAGAGACATCAGGCAGAGTCATGAACAGACAGTATGAGGACAAGCTGTTTTGGAAGACCGCCTGGTACATGACCAAGAAATGGATCATGCCAATGCCGCTTCGGTATTGTCTGACATCCGTCAAAGCTCTCAAGTATATAGGCAAGGGGCTCAAGTGTCTTGCGAACAGGAAGCTTGAGGTGCCGGTTCTCGATGCAACAGCCATAACAGCATCCATTCTGACAAATGATTTCGCGACAGCGGGATCAGTCATGTTCCTTCTGGAGATCGGTGAGATCCTTGAGGAGTGGACACATAAGAAGTCGGTGGATGGACTGGCAAGAAGCATGTCACTCAATATCAATAAGGTATGGGTGCGTGTGGATAATTGTGATGTACTTATGGACAGTGCGAAGATCGCAAAGGATGATTTGGTAGTGGTTCATATGGGCAATGTCATTCCATTTGACGGTGTTGTGGATCAGGGCGAGGGCATGGTCAATCAGGCATCCCTCACCGGAGAGTCAGTACCGGTCCACAAGGGACACGGAGACAGTGCATATGCAGGTACAGTTGTTGAGGAAGGTGAGCTGGTAGTCAGAGTTGTAAAGACTGGTAAGACCAGCAGATATGATAAAGTTGTTGCGATGATAGAGGAGTCTGAGAAGCTTAAGTCAGGACTTGAGAGCAAGGCAGAGCATCTTGCAGATGGTCTTGTGCCATGGACTCTCGGTGGAACTATCCTCACATACCTTTTAACAAGGAATATCACCAAGACACTTGCGGTGCTCATGGTCGACTATTCATGTGCACTGAAGATGTCCATGCCTATAGCGGTATTGTCTGCTATACAGGAGGCAAACAAGCATCACCTCACAGTCAAGGGCGGCAAATTCCTGGAGGCTGTAGCTGATGCAGACACGATAGTATTTGACAAGACAGGAACACTTACAAAGGCATCACCTACGCTTGTACGCGTCGTATCATTTGACGGAAGAGATCCTGATGAACTGCTCAGGATAGCTGCATGTCTGGAGGAGCATTTCCCTCATTCCATGGCAAGAGCGGTTGTGGCAGGAGCTGCAGCCAAGGGGCTGGAGCATGAGGAGATGCACTCCAAGGTTGAGTATGTTGTGGCTCACGGTATCTCATCAAGCATAGACGGCAAGAAGGTTGTCATAGGAAGCTATCATTTCGTATTTGAGGATGAGGGCTGTGTGATACCTGAGGATAAGATAGAGCTGTACGAGTCGTTGTCCAAGACTCATTCACATCTGTTCATGGGAATCGATGGCAGGCTGGCAGCAGTCATATCCATCAAGGATCCGGTCAGACCTGAGTCGGCTGAGGTTGTTTCAAGGCTCAAGAAGCTGGGAATCAAGAAGGTTGTCATGATGACAGGAGACAGTGACAGAACGGCCAAGGCTATTGC